>JANNXB010000310.1:0-11318 GCA_031409355.1 Betaproteobacteria bacterium
CTTTGATGAGCTGGCCCATCATCGCGGCGCACAGGCGCGGCTCAGCCACCGTGCTCAGCGCAAAGATCTGCCCCAGGACGCCAAAGACGTTTTTCACGCCGTGCATTTCGGGGATCTAGGCCAGGTAGGTGACCCAGTCGATGCGCCCGGTCTTCTCGAACTGCTCCCAGCCCGTGTTCTGCGCGCCGCCAGTGAAGCGAAAACCTGAGTGATAGACGATGAAGTTGAGCTGCGGCCAATCCTTCGCTGCCTTGGCCACGTCGCGCACGTCGGCGTATTTCACGAGGTCGGGGTATTGCGCCGTGGTCGAGGGCGGGAACAAGCCCTTGTGCACGCAGACATTGGCCAGACTGGGCCGGGTCTTGCTGGCATTGACAAGCTTTTCATAGAAGGGATAAAGCAGCTTTTCGTCGTCCAGATGCCAGGGATGCCTGGCCAACTGCTTGTTGGTGTTGTCACCCACCGTGTAGCCCTTGAAGGAATCGGGTTTGAGCAGTTCCAGGTCGCGGTCCACTTTTTCCAGCCAGCCGGGCATGCCGGGCATGAAGATGGCGTGCGAGAACATGCGCTGCGTACCCGAACGCTTGTTGACGTCGGCGCGGGCATCGGCCTTCATCTCGTTGGTGAGGAACCAGTCGCGCGGCTCTTCCGAACCCGAGCCCGAAATCAGCGCGACCTTGGTGTCGCTGTCGAGGTAAATTTCCTTGAAGTAATTGGCGAACTTCAGGTCCTCGATGGTTTGGGGTTTGCCCGCCAGCGCCGGGTTCCAGCCGGAACGGCCCACCGCCTCGCGAGAGCGCACGAAGCCCTCCAGGCGCGTGTCGTCGCGCAGGAAATGGGTGTGCATGTCCATGACGAACTGGCCCTTTAGCGAGTCGGCGCGCGCCTGCGCCAGTTCGGGAATCCTTTCCTCTCCGCGGCCCACCTCGTAGAGCGGAGCCGCGCCTTTCGCATGCGTTTCGTTCATGGCGACGAAAGCCGCGGCCATGCCGCCCGCGGTGCGGAAGAAGGCGCGCCGGCTCATGCCATGGCGCTTCGCCAGCTCGGCGCCGAGGCGCTTCACGCGCGCTTCGAACTCGCGCTGCTTCGCGCTTTGCGGCGCGGGCATGAATTCGTCGCTCGATACCGACTGCACCGGGATCGGCGAGCGGAACAGGGTGGATTCGGCGGGCGCAAGGCTTGCCAGTTCGTCGTCGGAAAGAAAGCTCATGTCTGCTCCTCCAGTGCCTTGCCGACCATTGTCCGCAGCGCCGGCGGAAAAGCAATCGCCAGCGCCGCCTTCTGGCCCGCGGCCGACATCTTCGGCCAGGTCTTGCGCAGGATGTCGATCACCTTCTCTTCCGGATGCTTGGCGGCGAAGGGCGCGAACTCGTGCTCGAGGAACACGAGGCAGGTCACGTCCTCCAGCGTCTGCGCTTGCGGGTCGTGCTTGATCCTTTCCTTCCTGACGAGCGACTGCACGCGCTTGATTGCCTGCTCGTCGTAGCCCGCGTGTTTTAGGATCTCACCGGCCAGCGCGGCATGCGCGAGGGATTCGTCCTTGCGCCAGCGCAGGTAGCCGACCTTGCCTTCGGGGTAGCTGGCGCGCGGTATCGCCCAGCGGCGCAGGTGCTGGCAGCGCGTCGCCAAACGCAACGATTCGGAGGCCTGCGGCGAGAGCCGCTGCAGCCAGGCGCTCATGCGCTCGGCGTAGACCAGTTCCCTCGGACGGCCTTGCGCGTCCTTCTCCGGATCCTCTGCATGCACCGCGTCGATGGCGGCGAGCGCCAGTTGCGTGGGCGTGTTCACCAGGGCTCCATCCACGGCCGCAGGTCGAGTTCGTGCGTCCAGGCGCTGCGCGTCTGCCGGTGCAGCTGCCAGTAGTTCTCCGCGATCGCCTCGGGATCGAGGATGCCCGCCTTCTCCTTCAGCGCGTAGCGCTCGGGAAACGTGTCGCGGATGAAGGGCGTGTCGATCGCGCCGTCGATCAGCACGTGCGCCACATGGATGCCCTCGGGCCCGAGCTCGCGCGCCATGCTCTGCGCGAGCGCGCGCAGCGCGTGCTTCGCGCCCGCGAAGGCCGCAAACCCCTTGCCGCCACGCAGGCTGGCGGTGGCGCCCGTGAATATGATGGTGCCGCGGCCGCGCGGCACCATCGCCTTCGCCGCCTCGCGCCCGGCGAGGAATCCAGCCAGCGCCGCCATTTCCCACACCTTGGTGTAGACCCGCGTCGTGGTCTCGCGGATCGGGAAGCGCACGTTGCCGCCGACGTTGAAGACGCACACTTCGAGGGGCCCGATGTCGCGCTCGATGGCTTGCACCAGCGCGACGGCGTCCTCCTCCTTGCGCGCGTCGCTGCCGAAGGCCCTCGCCTTGCCGCCCGCCTTCTCGATCTGCTCCACCAGGGGCTTGAGCTTGTCGGCGCTGCGACGCGTCACGCAGGCGACGTAGCCCTCGCGCGCGAAGCGGCGCGCGATCGCGCCCCCGGTCGCTTCTCCGGCACCGATGATCAAGGCGGCTTTCGATTCAGCCATTGCCTGCACAGTTTAAACTCACCGCGTGCCAGTCTCCCGCTTTCAGGCGTTCTTGCTGCTCGCCCTCGCGAATCTCTTCTGGTCCGGCAACTGGATCGCAGGGCGCGCCCTGCGCGAGGCTTTCGAACCGGCATCGCTGAATTTCTGGCGCTGGACGGTGGCGACGCTGGTTCTCGCGCCCTTTGCCCTGCCCGGACTGCGCGGCAAGCTTCCGCTCCTGCGGCAGCATGCCGGCATCCTGCTCTTGCTTGCGCTGACTGGCGTCGCCGTGTTCCAGACCCTGGTGTACCTGGGCCTGCGCAGCACCACCGCTGTAAACGCGGTGCTGCTCAACTCGTCCCTGCCCATGTTCATGCTGCTCTGCTCATGGGCGATCGAGCGCGAGCGGGCATCGGCGCGGCAAGTCGCGGGCATGCTCATCTCGCTCGCGGGCATCGGCGTGATCCTGTCGCGCGGCGACGCGCAGGCGCTCCTGAAGCTCGAGCTGCACGCGGGCGACGCGTGGATACTGCTGGCGATGCCGGTCTGGGGCATTTACTCGGTACTTCTCAAGCGCCGTCCCGCCGCCCTGGGTGCCATCGAATTCCTGTTCGTCATCTCGCTCGCCGGCACGCTGCTGCTGGCGCCGGTGGCCGCGATCCAGACCTTGCGCGCGCCGCTGCAGCTGCCGAGCCTGCCGCAAGCGCTCGGCGTGCTCTACATGGGCCTGGCGGCTTCGGTGTTCGCCTTCATCTGCTGGAACCGGGGCGTCGCGGTCGTCGGCGCCAACGCCGCGGGATTCACAGTCCACCTGCTGCCCGCTTTCGGGACCGTGCTCGCCATCCTGTTTCTTGGCGAAGCCTTCGCCGGCTTCCACGCCGCGGGGATCGCGACGATCCTCGCGGGCGTGTTGCTTGCTACTTCAATTTCGAAAAAACGGTAGGCGCGAGGATGGAATTGGTGATCTGCGCCACGATCGGTCCGTTCTTCTCCGATTCGGCGCGCGCCTTGAGCCAGTCCGCGTCGCTCATGAACCCCGCCCAGACGCGCTCGCGCTCGGCGAGGTCCTTCCATTCAAGCAGGTAGGTCAGGTCCTGGTTGCTCTCGCCGACCATCGTGGTCCAGAAGCCGACCGGCCGGAAGCCATGCTTTTCCCACAGCTTCAAGGTGACGTTCTCGAAGCGCTTGTTCAGGTCGGGCAGGCGGCCCGGCATGCAGCGGTAAACGCGCAGTTCGTGGATCACGGTGTTTTTCTCCCTGTTGGTTGCGGCGTAAAATAGCACGATGAAAAGACTTTCCCTTGCCGCCCTCGCACTCGGTTCGCTGATCGCCTTCGCCGTCCAGGCGCAGGCCCCCCAGAAACCGGCCGCGGAAGCGGCGCCGGCCGCCGAGGCGCCACTCCCTGGCCCCGGCCAGGAACCCGACCCGAAGATCATCATCGGACTCATGGAATGCCTCGCCGAAGGGCTGCCCGAGGGCTGGAAGAAAACCTGGTTCGTGATCCAGGAAATCAGCCGCGACGTTGACGGCGGCACGCGGCAGTACGAGGCGAAGTTCTACTACGCGACGGATCCGGCCGACCGCGTGGGCAAGCGGCTCGAGCCTTGCGGCACGAACCGCATCGTCGACGGCGTACTCGCGTTGAACGCCTACCTGCAGCCGGGCCAGAGGCGCTGGACCGGCATGACGATGACCTTCAACATCGACGGCTCCTACGACGCCGCGTACGACTACACGGTGCGCAAGCCCGCGCCCGCCGCGGCGCCCGCGAAAGCCGCGGTCAAGCCTTCGGCAAAGAAAAAGCAGGAAGCCGCGAAGTAGAAATAAAGGACGAAGAAGGAAGGATTGGTCGGGGCGAGAGGATTTGAACCTCCGACCACCTGCACCCCATCCGTGGCCGTGTAATGGGGCGTTTTATCAATCAACACCTTGCAACGCTCGCCTGCCCCATTTAACGGCCAAAAGAGTTTGAGGAAGTCGCAGCGACAGGAAAAGCAGTGACCTTTTGGCTACAGTCAGCGGCGGCAGGGTACCCCATCGGACCCTGCCGTTTCTATTCCTATTTAGGTATAATGCGCCATGGCTGAGGGAGCACCCGTCCAAATGCGGCGTTTGGAGTGGATCGGGAGTACGAAGAAGGATCTCCTGGCGCTGCCGGAAGAGGTGGTGAACGTCTTTGGCTATGCGCTCTATCTCGCCCAGACGGGTAGCAAGCATGAACAGGCGAAACCGCTGCGCGGCTTCGGGTCTGCCGGGGTGCTGGAGGTCGTCGAGGACCGGCGCGGCGATACGTATCGGGCCGTTTACACGGTCCAATACGCTGCCCGGGTGTTCGTGTTGCATGTGTTTCAGAAGAAATCCAAGTCCGGCATTTCGACGCCGAAACCGGACCTGGACCTGATCAGGAACAGACTGAAAGCGGCCGCCAAACGCGCCAAGGAGCTGGAAGATGAGCAAACGAAAAATCATTGACCGAACCGAAGTCCACGAAGGCAGCGGCAACGTCTACCGCGACCTCGGCTATCCCGACGCCGAGGAAATGCTGGTCAAAGCGCAGCTCGTCGCCAAGATCAGCGAAATCATCCGCAGCCAGGAGCTAACGCAAGTGGAAGCCGCCAGGATTCTCGGCGTCACGCAGCCGAAGCTGTCCGGCCTCTTGCGTGGTCAATTTCGCGGAATCTCCGAGCGGAAATTGATCGATTGCCTGACCAGCCTCGGGCGCGACGTTCAGATCGTGGTCAAGAACGCGCCACGGCGCCGGGCGGCAGGAAAGCTCAGCGTGGTCTTTGCCTGAGGCTACAGTCACCAGAAATACAAAAGGCCTCCTGACGGAAGCCTTCGATGTGTCTGGTCGGGGCGAGAGGATTTGAACCTCCGACCACTTGGCCCCCAGCCAAGTGCGCTACCAGGCTGCGCTACGCCCCGACTTGCTGCACTACAAAATCGATTTTATCAGGCGCGCAGGCTGTCCAGCAGCTCTCTGAGCTCTCGTTTGAGCGCGGCGACATCGGCGCCGCCCGCGGCGGCCGGGCGCGCGGCACGCACCTCGTGCCTTTCGTCGCCCGTGGCGGCATTGTCGAGACGATTGCGCGCGCCGCTGATGGTGAAGCCTTCCTCGTACAGCAGCTCGCGGATGCGGCGGATGAGCAGGACTTCGTGGTGCTGGTAGTAGCGGCGGTTGCCGCGGCGCTTGACCGGTTTTAGCTGGGTGAATTCCTGCTCCCAGTAGCGCAGGACGTGCGGCTTCACCCCGCAAAGTTCGCTTACTTCACCGATCGTGAAGTAGCGCTTGGCAGGGATCGGCGGTAGATCAACTTTCCTGCGGCTTGGCTCCATGGCGCGACTTCTCGACCATGGCTTTCAGTTTCTGGCTGGCGTGGAAGGTGACGACGCGGCGGGCGCTGATCGGGATCTCCTCGCCGGTCTTGGGGTTGCGGCCCGGGCGCTGCGGCTTGTCGCGCAGCTGGAAGTTGCCGAAGCCCGACAGCTTGACGCTCTCACCCCGCTCCAGCGCCCCCCGAATCTCTTCGAAGAACGCTTCCACCATGTCCTTTGCCTCGCGCTTGTTCAGCCCGACCTTTTCGAACAACAGATCGGCCAGCTCGGCCTTGGTCAAAGTCATTACAACTCCCTGATAGCTCTATGGTTTTTTTTATTATGCCCGCAATTTGGCGCCAAAACGCCTACCCCACAGCTCAACCAGCGCATCGCGCGCCGAATCGGCCTCCGCATCCGTGAGGGTCCGTTCAGTATCTTGCATAACTACCCGGAATGCAAGGCTTTTCCTCCCTGCGGGGAGGTTCTGGCCCTGGTACAAATCGAATAGCGAGATCCCCTGCACGATGGGGAATTTTTCAGCATCTGCGGCATCCAGGAAGGCCTGCGCCGGGAGTCCAGCGTCCACCAGCAGGGCGATGTCCCGCACCACCGGCGGAAAGCGCGAGGGCTGCGTGGGCCGCGGGTGGGGCGCTTGCGCGAGGCAATTGGCGTCGACTTCGAAAAGGACAGCCGGATGCGGCAGCTCGTACTTCTGCTGCCATCGCGGATGCAGCTCCCCAAGCCAACCGGCGGGCTGGTATCCCGCGGATCCCTCGACGAGCACCCGCGCCGAACGCCCTGGATGCAGCGCCGGGTGGGCCTGCGCCTCAAAGCGCAGGCGACGCGGCGCGGCGATGGCTTCCAGATCCGCCTTCACGTCGAAGAAATCGACGGCGCGCGCCTTGCTGCCCCACTGCTCGTCCAGGGCCGGCCCGAACGCGGCGGCGCCGACGCGGATCGGCTGGCGCAGGCCGGCGACCGACAGCGGACCATCGACCGCCGCGGCGTCGCGCAGGTAGACGCGGCCGACCTCGAACACGCGGATGCGCGCGAGCTTGCGGGCATGGTTGTAGCGGATGTTGGCGATCAGCGAACCGAACAGCGTCGTGCGCATGACGGAAGCCTGGCTGGCGATCGGGTTTAGCAGCCGAACCGGCGCGGGCGCGCCCGCACCTGCACCCTCGCCCGCCAGGTCCGACTCCCAGGCCGGTTCGACGAAAGCGAAGTTGATGGTCTCCTGGTAGTCGCAGGCCGCGATCCGCTCGCGCACCGCGTGCAGCGAGCGCTTCGCCTCGGGGCGGGCGCGCATCTTCGCCGCCGCGCGCGGCGGATGCGCCGGGATATTGTCGAAACCGTACACCCGCGCCACCTCCTCGATCAGGTCCTCCTCGAATTCGAGGTCGAAGCGGTAGGAAGGCGGAGTGACGACAAGACATTTGTCTTCACTCTTGAAATAAAAACCAAGACGGCGAAATACCGACGCCATTTCGGCTTCGGGGATCGGCATTCCAATCACCTTCTGGGCGCGGGCAACACGCATGCGCACGGGCTTCCTCTCCGGCAGGCGCTTCACCAGATCCACCGTCGGCCCGGGCTCGCCACCGCAGATCTCCAGGATCAGCTGCGTCGCGCGCTCGATGCCCGGCGCGTTGTTCTCGAAGTCCACGCCGCGCTCGAAGCGATGCGAGGCATCGCTCGTGAAGTTGTAGCGCCGCGCGCGCCCGGCGATCGCGGCCGGAAAGAAGAACGCGGATTCGAGGAACAGGTTGCGCGTCGTGGTTTCGGCCTTGGTGGACTCCCCGCCCATGATGCCGGCGAGGCCGATCGCGCCCGAGTCGTCCGCGATGCAAAGCACGCCGGCGTCGACCTCGACTTCCTGGCCGTTTAGCAGCAGAACCCTTTCGCCCTTGCACCCCCAGCGCACGTCGATCGCGCCCTTGAGCTTGTCCTGGTCGTAGACGTGCAGCGGCCGGCCCATCTCGAGCATCACGTAGTTGGTGACATCCACCAGCGCCGAGATGGCCCTCTGCCCCGCGCGCTCCAGGCGCTGCCGCATCCAGCCCGGCGTCGGCGCCGCCGCATTCACGTTGCGGATCACGCGCCCGGCGAAGCGGCCGCAGCCGTCGGCGGCGGAAATCCCGACCGGATGGCTGGCCTTGCTGTGCTCCGCCACCTTTTTCGTGTCCGGATTGTTCAGTGCCACACCGGTCAGCGCGGCGACTTCCCTCGCGATTCCCAGCACCGAAAGGCAGTCGGCGCGGTTGGGCGTGAGCTTGAATGTCAGCACGTGCTCGTCGAGTTCCAGTGCCTTGTAGACATCGTCGCCTGCCTTGGCGCCGGCATTCAACTCGAGCAGTCCCGAATGGTCCTCAGAGAGCCCCAGCTCTCTTGCGGAACACAACATGCCGTGACTTTCCACGCCACGCAGGGTTGAAACCTTTATTTCCAGTTTTCCAACCCAAGTTCCCGGAAGAGCCAACGGCGCCCGCATACCCACACGCGCATTCGGCGCGCCGCAGACGACTGTCAGCTGTTCCTTGCCCGCATTGACCGTGCACACCGTGAGCTTGTCGGCGTTTGGGTGGCGCTCTACGGCAACAATCTCGCCCACCACCACACCCTTGAACGGTGCCGCAACGGGTTCGCAGGCCTCGACTTCCAGCCCGGACATCGTCAGAAGATGGGCGAGCTCCGCCGTGGTCGTTTTTACTTCCACAAAATCCCGCAGCCAATTCTCGGGGACATTCATGAGAATTGCCTCAGGAAACGCAGGTCGCCGTCGAAGAAGAGGCGCAGGTCGTCGATGCCATAGCGCAGCATCGTGAGCCGCTCGAGGCCCGAGCCGAAGGCGAAGCCGATGTAGCGCTCCGGATCGAGGCCGAAGTTGCGCACCACCTGCGGGTGCACCTGGCCTGCGCCGGAGAGTTCCAGCCAGCGCCCCTGCAGCGGCCCCGATGCGAACTGCAGGTCGATCTCCGCAGAGGGCTCGGTAAACGGGAAGTACGACGGACGGAAGCGCACCTGCAGGTCATCCGATTCGAAGAAGCGCCGCAGGAAATCGACGTAGACCCCCTTGAGGTCCGCGAAGCTGATGTCTTCGTCGATCCACAGGCCCTCGACCTGGTGAAACATCGGCGAGTGCGTCGCATCGGAATCGACGCGGTAGGTGCGGCCAGGCGCGATGACCTTGATTGGCGGCTTGTGCATGCGTGCATAGCGCACCTGCATCGGACTTGTATGAGTACGAAGGAGCAGGGGAAGCCCGTCCCCGTCTTTCATGTCGACGTAGAACGTGTCCTGCATCGAGCGCGCGGGATGGTTCTCCGGGTTGTTCAGCGCGGTGAAGTTGTACCAGTCGGTCTCGATCTCGGGGCCATCGGCGACGTCGAAGCCGATCGAACCGAAGATCTCCTCGATGCGCTGCCAGGTGCGGCTGATCGGGTGCAGGCCGCCGCGGCCGCGGCCGCGGCCGGGCAGCGTGACGTCGAGCGCCTCCCCGGAGAGGCGGGATTCGAGTTTTTTTAGTTCTAAATCATTTCTGCGGGAATCGAGTGCCGCCTCGATCTGCTGCTTGGCGGAGTTGATGCTTTGGCCGAAGGATTTTTTTTCTTCGGGCGCAAGGGAACCCAACTGCTTCAACAGCGCAGTGAGCTCTCCGGTCTTGCCGAGGAATTTTGCCTTGGCGTTCTCGAGCGACGCAGGGTCTGCGGAAGTGGCGAACTCCGCAACGGCGCGACTAACTATTTCTTCTAGATTGTTCAGTGCGCAAGGCTTGCCTTGATCTGACCCGCGATCTTGGCGAACGCAGGCTTGTCGAGCACCGCCAGGTCGGCGAGGACCTTGCGATCGATCTCGATTTTGGCTTTCTTCATCCCCGCCATGAACGCGCTGTAGCTCATGCCGAGCTCCCGGACGGCCGCGTTGATGCGGGTGATCCAGAGCGCCCGGATCACGCGCTTCTTGTTGCGGCGGTCGCGGTAGGCGTACTGCCCCGCCTTCATCACCGCTTCCTTGGCGACGCGGAACACGTTGCCGCGGCGGCCGCGGAATCCCTTGGCCTTCTTTAGGACCTTCTTGTGGCGCGCGTGCGCCGTTACTCCGCGCTTTACCCTTGGCATGGTGCGCTCCTCAACCCGAGTACGGCAGCATCATGCGGACGGCCCGCTTGTCGCTGTCGTGAACGTTGGTGGTGCCGCGCAGCTTGCGCTTCGTCTGCGTCGACTTCTTGGTAAGGATGTGGCGCTTGAACGCCTGCCCGCGCTTGATCGAGCCGCCCGGGCGGACCTTGAACCGCTTGGCGGCCGATTTCTTCGACTTCATCTTTGGCACAGCAATGCTCCTGTTGATTACCCCTGCCTTTATCACCCCGCCTGGGCGGGCTTTGTTTCGTCCTGCTTCGCTTCCGTCGCTTCCTTCGGCACCTTCGGCCCCTTGTTGGCCGGCTTTTCGCCCGCCTTTTCTCCTGCTTGCTTCTTCGGGCCCTTCACCGGCACCACCTTCTTCTTCGGCGCCAGCACCATCACCATCTGCCGGCCCTCGAGCCGGGGGAACTGCTCGATGATCGCGGTGGCCTCCAGGTCCTTGCGCACCCGCTCCAGCAGCCGCACACCGAACTCCTGGTGCGCCATCTCCCGGCCGCGGAAGCGCAGCGTGACCTTCGCCTTGTCGCCTTCCTCGAGGAACTGCACCAGCTTGCCGACCTTGATCTTGTAGTCGCCGTCATCGGTGCTCGGACGGAACTTGATTTCCTTGACCTGGATCTGCTTTTGCTTGAGCTTGGCCTCGTGGGCCTTCTTCTGCTCGCGGTAGCGGAACTTGCCGTAGTCCATCAGCTTGCAGACCGGCGGCACCGCGAGCGGCGCGATTTCGACCAGATCCACGTTCTGCTCTTCCGCCATCTTCAGCGCGTCGCCGACTGCCACGATGCCCAGTTGATCGCCGTTTTCCGCCACCAGCCGTAGCTGCGGCGACGTGATCTCCCCGTTGATGCGTTGCGATCTCTCGAGTGCGATGGGTGAAAACTCCTCTTCTCGTCAAAAAAAGCGGCTGTGCCGCTACGCGCGCGCCTCGTTGCCAAGGCGTTCGATGAAGACCTCGAGCGCCATGGCACCCAAGTCTTCGCCGCTGCGCGTGCGCACAGCCACGCTTCCAGCCTGCTTTTCCTTTTCGCCGACCACCAGTTGGTAGGGCAGCTTTTGCAGGCTATGTTCCCGAATTTTATAGGAAATTTTCTCGTTTCGCAAATCGGATTTGACCCGAAAACCGGCCTCCCGCAGGCGTTTTGCGACCGATTCCGCGTACTCGGCCTGGTCCCCGGTGATGCACAGGACTACGGCCTGCTCCGGGGCCAGCCAGACCGGGAAGGCGCCGCCGAAATGCTCGATCAGGATGCCTATGAAGCGTTCCATCGAGCCGATGGTCGCCCGGTGCAGCATCGCCGGGGTCTTGCGCGTGTTCTCCGCGGTCACGTATTCGGCGCCCAGGCGCGCCGGCAGGTTGAAGTCGACC
>JANNXB010000311.1:0-17675 GCA_031409355.1 Betaproteobacteria bacterium
GCGGCGCTCGTTCGAGAGCATGGCGCGCCTGGCGCACCAGCTCGCTTCGGTGCTGGGTGGCAACATCGTCGACGACAACGGCCAGGCGCTGGATGAGCGCGCCCTGAACGGCATCGCCGCCCAGCTCGACTCGGTGCGCTCGAAGCTGGAAGCCCGCGGCGTGACGCCGGGCAGTCCGACGGCGCTGCGCCTTTTTTCCTGAGATGGGCGCGCCAAAGCAGGCCCGGGACCGCGCCGAGCGGTTGCGGCAGGAACTCGAGCACCACAACAGGCGTTACTACGTACTCGACGATCCGGAAATCGGCGATGCCAAATACGACCGCCTGTTCCGCGAGCTTGCCGGCCTGGAGCAGGAATACGAGGAACTGAGGCGTCCGGACTCGCCGACCCAGCGCGTCGGCGCGCCTCCTTTGCCGGAGTTCGCCGAGGTGCGGCACCGTGCGCCCATGCTGTCGCTGGGCAACGCGTTCGAGGAGGAGGAGGTGCGTGCCTTCGACCGGCGCGTGCGAGAAGCGCTCGGCGTGGAGGAGGTCGAGTATGCCGTGGAGCCCAAGTTCGACGGCCTCGCGATCAGCCTGGCCTATCGGGACGGAATTTTCGCGCAGGGCGCGACGCGCGGCGACGGTGCGACCGGTGAGGACGTGACGCCGAACCTGCGCACCGTGCGCAGCATTCCGCTGCGCCTGCCGCAGGCGGCGGACACGCGGGACCTGGAGGTGCGCGGCGAGATCCTGTACTACACCCGGGATTTCGAGAAGCTGAACGCGCGTCAGCGCGCGGCCGGCGAGAAGGAGTTCGCCAACCCGCGCAACGGCGCGGCCGGTAGCCTGCGCCTGCTCGATTCGCGCATCACCGCGCAGCGTCCGCTGCGGTTCTTCGCCTATGGCGTCGGCATCGCG
Source organism: Betaproteobacteria bacterium (assembly GCA_031409355.1). GTDB lineage: Bacteria > Pseudomonadota > Gammaproteobacteria > Burkholderiales > SG8-39 > RBG-16-66-20. Next base: position 900 of record JANNXB010000311.1, read on the forward strand.
GCGAAGGCGCGCTGGCAAACGCATAGCGCGACCCTCGACCGGCTGGCGGAGCTCGGCTTTCCTGTGTGCGAGGAACGCCGGGTCGCAAAGGGCGTCGACGGACTGCTGGCCTATTACGCGGAGGTCGGCAGCAAACGCGACAAGCTGCCCTATGCCATCGACGGGGTGGTCTACAAGGTCAACAGGCTCGACTGGCAGGAGAAGCTCGGATTCGTTTCGCGTGCGCCGCGCTTCGCCGTCGCGCACAAGTACCCGGCCGAGGAACAGGCCACTGAAGTGCTGAAAATCGAGGTCCAGGTGGGCCGCACGGGAGTGTTGACGCCGGTCGCGCGCCTAAAACCGGTAGAGGTCGGCGGCGTCACGGTGACCAACGCGACCCTGCACAACGAAGACGAACTGCGCCGCAAGGATGTCTGGGTCGGCGACACGGTCGTGGTGCGCCGCGCGGGGGATGTGATTCCGGAGGTGGTGGGGGTGCGGGAGAAAGGACCGCGACGGGAGGAAGAGCGCTTCTCGATGCCGGACCGCTGCCCGGTGTGCCAGTCTCCTGTGGTGCGCCTGCCGGGCGAGGCGGCGACCCGCTGCACCGGCGGCCTGTATTGCCGGGCGCAGCGCAAGCAGGCGATCCTGCATTTCGTCGGTCGGCGCGCGATGGACATCGAAGGCGTGGGCGAAAAGCTGGTCGAGCAGCTGGTCGAGCGCGACATGATCGAAAGCCCGGCCGACCTGTATCGGCTGGACAAGGAGACGCTTGCGGGACTGGAGCGCATGGCGGAGAAATCGGCGCAGAACGTGGTCGACAGCATCCAGCGCTCGCGCAGCATGGACCTGGCAAGATTCGTGTTCGCGCTGGGAATCCCGGGCGTGGGCGAAGAGGTGGCCAAGATCCTGGCGCGGCATTTCGGCTCGTTGCGCGCACTGCTGGGGGCCGATTGGCCGGTGCTGGGCGCCGAGAAGGAATCGCTGCGCAAGGAAAACGCGAAGCTGAAGCGCAAAGGCGAGACCCTGCTTGCGGTCCCGCTGGAGGGCATCGGCCCGGAAATCATGGAAAGCGTGGACAAGTTCGTGCACGAACCGCACAACGCGAAAGTGATCGCGAGCCTGGTGGATCCGGCGAGCGGCATCGCGCTCAAGGGGGCGACCGCCGCGAAAGCTTCCGGTGGGACGGGCAAGACCTTCGTCCTCACTGGTACTCTTGCGGACATGACCCGGGACGAGGCGCGCGCGCTGATCGAATCGCGCGGCCACAAGGTCGCCGGTTCGGTGTCGCGCAAGACCGACTATGTGGTGGCCGGCGAGGAAGCCGGCAGCAAGCTGGAGCAGGCCCGTGCGCTCGACGTTGCCGTCCTCGACGAGGCCGGTTTGAGAGAATTTCTGGAGAAACGGTAAACCGATGCAAAAACGAATCACCAAGGCGGTATTCCCGGTGGCGGGCCTCGGCAGCCGCTTCCTGCCGGCGACCAAGGCCAGTCCCAAGGAAATGCTGCCGATCGTCGACAAGCCGCTGATCCAGTACGCGGTCGAGGAGGCCGCGGCGGCGGGCATCACGGACATGATCTTCGTCACCGGGCGCAACAAGCGCGCCATCGAGGATCACTTCGACATGAATCCCGAATTGGAGAGCGCGCTCGCACGCAAGCAGGAATTGCTCGAGATCGCGCGTACCGTGCTGCCGCCCGGTTGCCAATGCATCTACATCCGCCAGGCCGAGCCGCTCGGGCTCGGACATGCCGTGCTGTGTGCGCGGGCTGTCGTGGGAAACGAGCCGTTCGCTGTCCTCCTGGCGGACGATCTGATTGACTCCAAGCCGCCGGCGCTTGCCACCATGACGGCGCATTTCGCCAAGGAAGGCTGCGCGCTGCTGGGGGTCGAGGACATCCCGCGCGAACGGACCGGGAGCTACGGCATCGTCAGCCCGGCGGATCCAACGGCCGCCGTGACGCAGATCCATGGCATCGTGGAGAAGCCCGCGCCGAAGGACGCGCCTTCCACGCTGGGCGTGGTCGGGCGTTATGTGCTCACGCCCGGGATTTTCGACCTGCTCGCGAATGCGAAACCCGGCAGCGGCGGCGAGATCCAGCTGACGGATGCCATTGCGGCGCTCCTTGGGCGCGAACGCGTGCTGGCGATGCGCCTTGCCGGCACGCGCTACGACTGCGGTAGCAAATTGGGCTACTTGAAGGCGACCGTCGAACTGGGATTGCGCCACCCGGAGGTGGGCAAGGCGTTCGCCGAGTTCCTGTCAAAGCGGGAAGGCTGAGGATGCCCGACCTGCAGGCGTCCTGGGCATTTCTCGACGATTCGGACCTCATTTCCAGCGCCGCGGAAGTCGAGGCGGGCATCGACAAGGTGGCCGCCGGGATTCAGATGCAACTCAAGGACAAGTACCCGCTGGTGTTGGTCGTCATGGGTGGCGCGGTTGTGTTCGCGGGCCAATTGCTGCCGAAGCTGCGCATGCCGCTGGACCTCGATTACATCCACGCGACGCGCTACGGCGCGGCGATCAGCGGCGGCGGGATCGATTGGCGCGTCGAGCCGCCGGCCGACGTGCGTGGCCGTGCAGTGCTGGTGCTGGACGACATCCTCGACGGCGGACAGACCATGGCCGCAATCCGCGACCGCCTGCTGGAACTTGGGGCGAGCAGTTTTCACTGTGCGGTCCTGGTGGAAAAGATCCTGCAGAAGAAAAAGCCCATCGCGGCGGATTTCGTCGGCCTGAGGATTCCGGATCGCTTCGTATTCGGCTGCGGCATGGACGCGAAAGGTTTTTGGCGCAACCTGCCCGAGATTCGCGCGATGAAGGGCGCCTGATGCTGGCGATCCTCGGCGGCAGCGGCCTGTCGCAGTTCTCCACGCTCGCGGATACGACGCGCATCTCCGCTCGCACTGCATTCGGCGAACCGTCGGGCCCCCTGACACTGGGTCGGATCGGCGCTCGCGAGGTGATCTTCCTGGCACGCCACGGAGACGGGCACAGCATTGCGCCCCACCAGGTGAACTACCGCGCCAATATCCAGGCGCTGAAGGACGCGGGAGCAACCCGCATCGCGTCGGTGGCGACCGTGGGCGGCATCCGGCACGAGTTCGGGCCGGGCGTGCTGATCGTGCCCGACCAGATCATCGACTACACCTGGGGTCGCGCCTCGACCTTCTTCGAAGGACCGGGCGCGAAGGTCACGCACATCGATTTCACCGAGCCGTACTCCGGAGAACTGCGCAAGACGATCCTCGCGGCGGCGAAAGCCTGCGGCGAGGCGATTGCCGATGGCGGCTGCTACGGCGCCACGCAAGGCCCGCGCCTGGAAACGGCGGCGGAGATCGCGCGCATGGAGCGGGACGGCGCCGACCTGGTCGGCATGACCGCGATGCCCGAGGCGGCGCTGGCGAGGGAGGCGGGACTCGAATACGCCGCCATCGCCGTGGTGGCGAACCATGCGGCGGGCAAAGGCGATAGCGCGCACGCGATTTCGCTAAGCGCCATCGAGACGGTGGTGGAGCAGGCCATGCAGCGCGTGCGGCGCATCCTTGAAAAGCTGGCGGCCTCGTGATCCGCGAAGTGCTGCGAATGGGAGACCCGCGCCTGCTGCAACGCTCGATGGAAATTGAACGCTTCGGCTCGCCGGAACTGGCCGCGCTGCTGCAGGACATGCGCGACACGATGGCTCATTTGAACGGCGCCGGCCTTGCCGCGCCCCAGATCGGCGTCGGCCTGCGCGTGGTCATCTTCGGTGTCACTGCCAATCCCCGCTATCCGGACGTCGAGGAAGTTCCGGACACGGTGCTCATTAACCCGGTGCTAACGCCGCTGTCGGATGAGATCGAAGAGAGCTGGGAGGGTTGCCTCTCGGTGCCCGGAATGCGCGGTTGGGTGCCGCGCTGGCTTCGACTCAAGTATTCGGGGTTCGACGAACATGGCACGCGATTCGAGCGCACGGTCCAGGATTTCCACGCCCGCGTCGTGCAGCACGAGTGCGACCACCTCGACGGCATCCTCTATCCGATGCGGATACGGGATCTATCGAAATTCGGCTTCAACGATGCCTTGTTCCCCGGGCAGGACCTGCCGCCGGAGGATTGAAGGTCAGATCTGCAGTTCGGCCAGGAGTTGCTGTTCGAGTTTGAGGACAGCGTGATCGGGGTCAGTGACGAATAGCTCCCTCGACTCCTGCAACGCCCGCCTCGCGCTGGCGGTGTGCATTTAGGGTGTGGCGCCTATCCAAGAATTGCGCCGATGGCGCGACGAAGAACTTCCTGGTCCTCGGTCTTGAGCCGCCCGAGGCGGCGGATGACGAGGGCCGCGTCGATGGTGGTGATGACGGGCTTGATGACAGAAGGCTTGATGAGGCCGGTCGCCTTCCAGTCGGCGACCTTTACTTCGCCGAGCGCTTGGCGGCGGACTGGTCGGTGAAGGGAAACGGGACGAGGACGATGTCGCCGAAGCTATAGCCGGTCGTAGGCGGCATCGGCGTCGTTGTCCCAGAGCTTGCCGAAGGCGGGTTCGGCCGCCTTGCTCGCGGCGCGCGTGAGCGCGCGCCCCTTGTCGCGGGCGCGCAAGAAATCGATGAAGTCCTCCACCTCAGCGACGCGCTGCGGGGGGAGTTCCTTGAGCTTGGCCATGAGGTTGGATTCGCGCGGCTTGTTCATTGCAAGGAATTCTACCTCGTCAACGAAGCTTCGATAAATCGTATCAAAAGACATCCATTGACGTCAGATCTGCAATTCCGCGAGCAATTCCTGCTCGAGCTTCAGCACCGCCTTCGAGTCGGCTAGCGCGGACCCTGAGACGAGGAACACGTCTTCCGCGCGATCGCCCAGCGTGTTGACCTTGGCGGAATGCAGGTCGAGCTTGTACTTGGAAAGCTGGCGCGCGACGCGGTAGAGCAGGCCGGGGCGGTCGCTGGCGACGATGTTCAGTGAATGGTACGCGCCGCGCTCGTCGGGTCGTACGTCCACGGCCGGCGGCACTGGGAAGTGCTTCACGCGCCGCGACACGCGGCCGCTGCTCGGTGGCCCAAGAGGTATCTGCGACTGCAATTCCGCGGTGAGTTCGATTTCGATCAGAGCCATCATGTCGCGGTAGTGCGCACCGGGGCCCTTACCCATGACCATGAAGGTATCCAGCGCATAGCCGTTGCGCGTGGTGTGGATCTTGGCTTCTACGATGTTGAACCCCGAGCGCTCAAAATAGCCGCAGATGCGCGCGAACAGGGTTTCGCGGTCTTTCATGTAGATCATCACCTGCAGGCCTTCGCCGAACGGCGCCAGGCGGGCGCGCACGACGGGAATTGCCGTGTCCAACCGGTAGTGGAGATTGCGTGTCTGCCACGCGATCTCCTGGGCGTCGTGGCGCAGGAAATAGGTGGTGTCCAGGTTGGCCCAGAAGCGGTCCTTGACCGCGTCCGAGAGTGCGTACAGGCGCAGCAGGCGCGTAGCTTCCGCCTGTTTTTCGGCGACCGCGGTGTCCTGCGCGGGCGCTTCGCCGGCGAGCACGCGGCGCGCCATGCGAAACAGGTCTTCCAGCAGCTTGGCCTTCCAGCCGTTCCACACCTTCGGACTGGTGCCGCGGATGTCGGCCACCGTCAGCAGGTATAGCGCGACCAGGCGCCGTTCGTCGCCGACCTTTGCGGCGAAAGCGCGCACCACGGCCGGGTCGTCCACGTCCTGCTTCTGCGCCACGGACGACATGGTCAGGTGGTGCTCGACCAGAAACGAGACCAGGTCGCTGTCTTCGCGCGAGAATCCGTGACGGCGGCAGAACTTCTGCGCGTCCACGCTGCCGAGCGTCGAATGGTCGCCGCCGCGGCCCTTGGCGATGTCGTGGTAGAGCGCCGCGACGTACAGCAGCCAGCTGCGCTCGAAGCCGCTCATGAGCTGGCTGCAGAGTGGAAACTCGTGCGCGAATTCAGGCATGGCGAAGCGGCGCACGTTCCTAAGCACCATGAGGATGTGCTGGTCCACGGTGTAGACATGGTAGAGGTCGTGCTGCATCTGGCCGACGATGCGGCCGAACTCGGGCAGGTAGCCGCCAAGCACGTCGTACTGGTTCATGCGGCGGAACTCGTGCACGATGCCGCGCGGCTGCTGCAGGATCTGCACGAACAGCAGCCGGGCGACCGGGTCACGCCGCAGGCGCGCGTCCAGCCTGCCGCGCGCGCGCCACAGCGCGCGCAGGGTGCCCGCGCTCATGCCGCGCAGGTCCGCGTGCTGCTGCATCAGCAGGAAGCTCTCGAGTATCGCGCGCGGCTCGCGCTCGAACAGGTCCTCGCGCCGCGCTTCGAGCAGCGTGCCGCGCGCCTGGAAGCGTTCGTTCAGGAGGCGCGGAGCGGCTTCGGGGCCGGGCGCGAAGCGGGCCCGCAGGTTCTGCAGCAGGATGGCATTCAGCTGCGTGATCGCCTTTGCGTTGCGGTAGTAGGCCTGCATGAGCTGCTCGCTGGCGCGCCGCGAGGGCTTGGCCGAGTAGCCGCACTGGAGCGCGAGCGCGTCCTGGTAGTCGAACACGATGCGGTCTTCGCGGCGGCCGGCGAGGTAATGCAGGCGGATCCGCAGGTCCTCCAGCATGGTTTCGTGGCGCGCCAGGCGCCGCGCTTCGCCATGCTGCAGCAGGCCGCGGCTGGCCAGGTCGGTCCAGTGCCTGCCGATGCCGCAGGCTTGCGCGATCCAGCGGATCACCTGCAAGTCGCGCAGGCCGCCGGGCGCTTCCTTTAGGTTGGGTTCCAGCGCGAACGGCGTGTCGCGATGCTTGGCGTGGCGCTGTTCCTGCTCGAGGATTTTGGCCTTGAGGAAAGCGACGGGGTCCAGTGTCTTTTCGATCGCGCGCGACAGGCGGCCGAAGAGCGGCGCGTTGCCCGCCAGCAGCCGCGCCTCAAGCAGCGATGTTTCCACGGTGATGTCGGCTCCGGCCGACTCGATGCAGGCATCGACCGTGCGCACGCTGTGGCCGATCTCCAGCCCGACATCCCAGAACATCCCGATCAACTGCTCGATGCGTCCGCGCTCGGCGGCCGTCGGCTCGCCCGCGAGCAGTACCAGCACGTCCACGTCGGACGACGGAAACAGTTCGCCGCGCCCGTAGCCGCCGGTGGCGACCAGCGCCATGCGTTTCGCAGGGGCGTGCGCGCGCCAGATGTCCTGCAGGGTCCGGTCGATCAGGCGCGAATGCGCGCGCAGCAGCCAGTTCGGGGTCTTGCCTTTCAGGTAGGCGTCGCGCAGCGCCTCGCGCGATTCGCGCAACTGATCGCGCAGCGCTTCGAGGGATGAACCCGGCGGCGCCGCCTTGCTCATCCGAGCCTCAGGCGCCGATTCCCGGGGGCGGGGGTGGCGCGCCCGTCGAGACCGTGAGGACTTCGTAGCCCGTATCGGTGACCAGGACCGTGTGTTCCCATTGCGCCGACAAACTGTGATCCTTGGTGACGATGGTCCAGCCGTCGGCCAGCTCGCGAATGCCGGCCTTGCCGGCGTTGATCATCGGCTCGACGGTGAAAATCATCCCGGGCTCGAGGCGCAGTCCGGTTCCCGCCTTGCCGTAGTGGAGTACCTGGGGCTCCTCGTGGAACTTGCGGCCGATGCCGTGGCCGCAGAATTCCCGCACGATGGAATAACCATTTTCCTCGGCGTGCGCCTGGATCACCGCGCCGACGTCGCCGAGATGCGCGCCCGGGCGTACCCGCGCGATGCCGCGCCACATGCATTCGTAGGTGACTTCCACCAGCCGGCGCGCCTGGATGCCCGGCTCGCCGATGTGGAACATGCGGCTCGAATCGCCATGAAAACCGTCCTTGATGACGGTGACGTCGATATTCAGGACGTCGCCCTGCTTCAGCACGCGATCGCCCGGGATGCCGTGGCAGACCTGGTGGTTCACCGAGGTACAGATGGATTTGGGGAAAGGCTTGTAGCCCGGCGGAGCGTAATTGAGAGGGGCGGGGACGGTGCCCTGGACGCCGACCATGTACGCGTGGCACAGGTCGTTCAGCTTGCCGGTCGAGACCCCGGGCTTCACCTGCGGGGTGATGTAGTCCAGCACCTCCGACGCGAGCCTGCCGGCAACCCGCATTTTCGCGACTTCATCCTTGTCTTTGAGAACGGCTGACATCCAAGTGCCCAGGAAAAGCCCTGATTATGCTAGAATTTAAGGCTGGCTTAGGGCATTTGCCTTGGCCAAATTTCCCGCCCGGCGCTTAGGGTGCCCCCGCAGGTTGCGAGCAGGGGGTGCAATTGACCGGGACGGCAGACACTAACCCTAAACTGGAGTGCGTTCATGTCGGTAACGATGCGTCAAATGCTGGAGGCGGGCGTCCATTTCGGACACCAGACCCGCTACTGGAACCCGAAGATGGCGCCGTACATCTTCGGCCACCGCAACAAGATCCACATCATCAATCTTGAAAAGACCCTGTCCCTCTACCTGGACGCGCTGAAGTTCGTGCGCCAGCTGGCGGCGAACAAGGGCAACATCCTCTTTGTCGGCACCAAGCGCCAGGCGCGCGAGATCCTGCACGAGGAGGCGGTCCGCTGCGGCATGCCGTACGTCGACCACCGCTGGCTGGGCGGCATGTTGACCAACTTCAAGACGGTGAAGCTGTCGATCAAGCGCCTGAAGGAAATGGAAGGCATGGTCGAGGACGGCTCGCTAGAGCGGCTGTCCAAGAAGGAAGCCCTCGGCATCCAGCGCGAGCTGGCCAAGCTGCAGCGCTCGCTGGGCGGCATCAAGGACCTCGCCGGCCTGCCCGACGCGTTGTTCATCATCGACGTCGGTTACCACAAGGGCGCGGTGACCGAAGCCGTCAAGCTCGGCATTCCGGTGGTCGCGGTGATCGATACCAACCATTCGCCGGACAAGATCGCCTACGTCATCCCCGGCAACGACGACTCGAGCCGGGCGATCCGGCTCTACGCGCGCGGCATGGCCGACGCGGTGCTGGAAGGCAGGTCGCAAGCGGTGGAGGAAGTGGTCGCCGCATCGCGCGACGAATTTGTCGAGGTGAACGAAGAGGGCGCGGCTTGAGCAGCACGCGCTCCGCTTGTCGAGAAAGGGGCCGCGTGGCCCCTTTTTTCAATCTGGCACTAGAGAGGATCGGTACACAGCATGGCTGAGATTACTGCGGGCCTGGTGAAGGAACTGCGCGAACTGACCGGGCTGGGAATGATGGAGTGCAAGAAGGCGTTGACGGAAGCGAACGGCGACCTGAAGAAGGCCGAGGAGCTGTTGCGCATCAAGAGCGGCGCCAAGGCAAGCAAGGCCGCGGGCCGCGTCGCCGCGGAGGGCGTCATCGGCGCCTACCTGTCGCCGGACGCGAAGTCCGGCTCGCTGGTGGAGTTGAACTGCGAGACCGATTTCGTCGCCAGGAACGACGACTTCGTCGCCTACGCACAGGCGCTGGCCGAGATCGTCGCTACCAGGAAGCCGGCCGACGTCGCCGCGCTGGTCGCTTATCCGGGCGTCGAGACGCAGCGTCAGGCGATGGTGCAGAAAATCGGCGAGAACATCACCATCCGGCGCTTTTCGCAGCTGCAAGTGAAGGAAGGCACCCCGGCGAAGCTCGCCCAGTACGTGCACAGCGGCCGCATCGGCGTGTTGGTCGAGTACGAAGGGGCGGAAGACGTCGGCAAAGACGTGGCGATGCACATCTCGTTTTCGCGGCCCGCCTACCTGTCGAAGTCGGAAGTGCCGGCGGACATCGTCGAGCGCGAGCGCGGCATCCTCGCGGCGCGCGCCGCGGAATCCGGCAAGCCGGCGGAAATCGTCGCCAGGATTGTGGAGGGCGGCCTGAACAAGTTCCTTGCCGAGAGCACGCTGCTCGGCCAGCCGTTCATCAAGGACGACAAGCAGAGTGTGGAGAAGATGCTGATGGCGAAGAAATCGAAATTGCTCGGCTTCCGCTTCCTGGTGGTCGGTGAAGGCATCGAGAAGAAGTCGAGCGACTTCGCCGCCGAAGTGATGTCGATGGTGAAGAACTAACATTGAAGCCCTGCTTGTGAAACCTAAATACAAGCGCATTTTGCTGAAATTGTCTGGCGAGGCGCTGATGGGCGAGGGCAGCTACGGCATCAGCCGCCCGACCATCGAGGCGATCGTCGCCGAGATCGCCGGCGTGGCGCGCCAGGAAGTCGAAATCGGCGTGGTCATCGGCGGCGGCAACATTTTCCGCGGCGTGGCGCCCGGCGCCGCCGGCATGGATCGCGCGACGGCGGATTACATGGGGATGCTCGCCACCATCATGAACGCGCTTGCGCTGCAGGATGCGATGCGCCAGGCGGGCGTCGCCAGCCGCGTGCAGTCGGCGCTGAACGTCGAGCAGGTCGTCGAGCCCTACATCCGCGGCAAGGCAATCCGCTACCTGGAGGAGGGCAAGGTGGTGATATTCGCCGCCGGCACCGGCAACCCGTTCTTCACCACCGACACCGCCGCGGCGCTGCGTGCCAGCGAGATGGGCGCCGAAATCGTGCTCAAGGGCACCAAGGTGGACGGCGTGTACACTAGCGATCCGAAAAAAGACCCCACCGCAAAACGCTACAGCCGTGTCAGTTTCGACGAGGCCATCCAGCGCAATCTCAAGGTCATGGACGCGACCGCGCTGACGCTGTGCCGCGACCAGAGGCTGCCGGTAAACGTGTTCAGCATCTTCAAGACAGGCGCGCTGGGGCGCGTGGTTGCCGGGGAAGACGAAGGTACCCTGGTGCACGTGTAACCGGGCACGGAGGCAGCGATGATCCCAGAACTCAAGAAAAACACCGAAGTAAAGATGCACAAGAGCGTCGAGGCCTTCAAGGTCGACCTCTCCAAGGTGCGCACCGGCCGCGCGCACAGCGGCATCCTCGACCACGTCACGGTGGACTACTACGGCACCCAGACGCCAATCAACCAGGTCGCGAGAGTGAGCCTGATCGATGGCCGCACCATCGGCGTCGCGCCGTTCGAGAAGAAGCTGGCGCAGGCGATCGAGAAGGCAATCCGCGATTCCGACCTCGGACTCAACCCGGCCGCCGCCGGCGACATGATCCGGGTGCCGATGCCGTCCCTCACCGAGGAGCGCCGCAAGGAACTCGCCAAGGTCGTGCATAAGGAAGCGGAGACGGCGAAGGTCTCGGTGCGCAACGTGCGGCGCGAAGCGATCCACGCGCTCAAGGAAGCGTTGAAGGAAAAGGATATCTCCGAGAACGATGAGCGGCGCGCCTCCGACGAGGTGCAGAAGCTGACCGACCGCCACATCGCGGAGATCGACAAGCTACTCGTGCAGAAGGAAGCCGAACTGATGGCGGTGTGAGGGCAGCCGCATGAAGCCGCGCACCGCCCACGCCAGTTCCACCGTCGTCATCCCCCCGCATGGCGACGTGCCCCGCCACGTCGCGATCATCATGGACGGCAACGGCCGCTGGGCGAAGCAGAGGCACCTGCCCCGCATCGCGGGCCACCGCAAGGGCGTCGAAGCCGTGCGAGCGACCGTGAAAGCCTGCGCCGAGCGCGGCGTAGGGTTCCTCACGCTGTTCGCCTTCAGCTCCGAGAACTGGCGCCGCCCGCCGGACGAAGTGGCCCTCCTGATGCAGCTGTTCATCGCCGCGCTCGAGAATGAAGTGCAGAAGCTGCACCGCAACGGCATCCGGCTGCGGGTCGTCGGCGAGCGAAGCGCCTTCGACCCGAAAATCCAGGCCCTGATCGCCGAGGGCGAGCGGCTGACGGTCGGCAACAACGGCCTGACCCTGACAATCGCGGCGAATTACGGCGGGCGCTGGGACATTCTTCAGGCGCTTGACCGGTTTTCCAAGCAACCTTCCTTCAAGGACAGGGACACGATCCGGGAATCGGACCTGAATCCCTACCTGTCGATGAACTACGCGCCGGAACCCGATCTTTTCATCCGCACCGGCGGCGAGAAGCGCGTTAGCAATTTCCTCCTCTGGCAGCTCGCCTACACGGAACTGCATTTCACCGACACGCTCTGGCCCGACTTCGACGGCGCGGCGCTGGACGCCGCGTTCCAGTCGTACCGGGCGCGCGAACGGCGCTTCGGACGCACCAGCGAGCAGCTGGAAGAGGCCAAGCGCGTCGTAATTGACGCCTGATCGCTTGTTCCTCACCCGAGCCCTGACCGCCGCGGTACTGCTCGCCGCGTTCCTCGCGGCGCTGTTGCTGCTGGAGCGGAGCCAGTTCGCGATGGTCGTGTCCCTGGTGGTCGGGATTGCCGCGCACGAATGGGCAAAGTTGATCAAGGCGTCGCAGGGCGTTGCCGCGGCCTATGCGGCGATTCTCGCCCTGACCTGTTTTGCGCTGGCGCGGTCGATGTGGGGAACGCTCTGGATATGCGCACTAGGGGGCGCATTCTGGATCAGCGTGGCTCCGTACTTCCTCGCAAAGGGATTCAGGTCCTCGCCCATGGGCCTGGGCATGGCCGTCGGCCTGGTCGTGCTGATCCCGGCCGGACTCGCGATGAGCGCGCTGCCGCCGCGGCAACTGTTCATGGTCCTCGGCCTTATGTGGATTTCGGACACCGCAGCCTACCTTGCCGGACGCGCCTTCGGCCGCCGCAAGCTGGCGCCTTCGATCAGCCCGGGCAAGACATGGGAAGGGGTGGCCGGAGGCGCGATTGGCTGCCTTATCTACGCTATCATTTGGGCGACTTTTGATGCGGATCTGCGAGCCCGCGTGCAGGGGGTCGTCTGGATACCTTTCTTGGCGGGAACATTGCTGCTCTGCGCTCTCGGCGTCGTGGGTGACCTGTTTGAATCCGGCCTCAAGCGGCAGGCAGGCGCCAAGGACAGCGGCAAGCTGCTGCCGGGCCACGGCGGCGTGCTGGACCGGATCGACAGCGCAACCGCGACGCTGCCGGTGGCCTTCCTCCTGATGCTGGCGATCGGATCGGCATGAGCCAGCGCCTGACGCTGCTTGGCGCAACCGGTTCCGTCGGGGCCAGTACGCTGGACGTGATTGCGCGACATCCGGACCGATTCCGGGTATTCGCGGTCACCGCCCACCGCGCTGCCGATGCCCTGCTCGAACTCTGCCGGCGCCATGCGCCCCGATACGCCGTGCTTTCCGGCCTGCCCGAGGACCTGGCGCTGCGGCGCCGTTTCGCGGATGCGGGCAAAGGGACGGAACTCCTGTTCGGCGCCGCGGCGCTAGAGCAGGTATCCGCCGACCGGGATTGCGATGTCCTGGTGGCCGCGATCGTCGGTGCCGCCGGGCTCGGGCCCATCCTTGCCGGCGCGCGCGCCGGCAAGCGGCTGCTGCTCGCGAACAAGGAGTCGCTGGTGATGGCCGGCGCGCTTTTCATGCGCACCGTGCGCGAGCACGGCGCCACGCTGCTGCCGGTCGACAGCGAGCACAACGCGATTTTCCAATGCCTGCCGCAGGTCGCGGGCAGGGCGTCGACCACGGCGGTTCGCCGCATCCTGCTGACTGCGTCGGGCGGGCCGTTCCGCTTGGCGCCGATCGAGCGCCTTTCTCAAGTGACGCCGGAGCAGGCATGCGCGCATCCGAACTGGGTGATGGGACGCAAGATCTCCGTGGATTCCGCGACGATGATGAACAAGGGGCTTGAAGTCATCGAGGCGCGCTGGCTGTTCGACGTTCCGCCGGAACGCATCGAGGTCCTGATTCATTCGCAGAGCGTGGTCCATTCACTGGTCGAGTTCGCGGACGGCTCGGTGCTGGCGCAGCTTTCCAATCCCGACATGCGGGTGCCGATCGCGCATGCGCTCGGCTTCCCCGAGCGGATCGAGTCGGGCGCCGCGCCGCTCGACCTGGCGGCGCTCGGCCAGCTTTCGTTCGAGCGGCCGGACGCGCAGCGCTTTCCCTGCCTCGGGCTCGCCTATGCGGCGCTGCGCGAAGGCGGCACCGCGCCGGCGGTGCTGAACGCCGCCAACGAAGTCGCGGTGGGCGCATTCCTCGAGGGCAAGCTGGCCTATACCGCGATCGCGCAGGTCATCGAGCGGGCCATGCGCCAGGCGCCGGCGATGCAGGCCGATTCACTCGATGCCGTGCTGGAAGCGGACCGCAGCGGGCGCCGCGCGGCGGCGGATTGCGCGGCGCTGCTGATGGGGAAGGCGGCATGAATCTCCTGCACACGCTGGTTGCGTTCATCGTGGCGCTTGGCGTGCTCATCGTGGTACATGAGTACGGCCACTATCTCGCGGCGCGCCTGTGCAATGTGCGCGTACTGCGATTCTCGGTCGGGTTCGGACGGCCGCTCGCCACCTGGCGCCTGGGGCGCGATGCCACGGAATGGAGCATCGCCGCCATCCCGTTCGGGGGTTACGTCAAGATGCTGGATGAGAGGGAGGCGCCGGTGGACGCACAGGAGGCGCACCGCGCCTTCAACCGCCAGAGCGTCGGTCGCCGCATCCTGATCGTGGCTGCCGGGCCCGCATTCAACTTCCTGTTCGCGATCGCCGTCTACGCGGCGCTCTACATGTACGGCCTGCCCGAAGCGCGGCCGGTGCTGGCGGCGCCCGCGGTCGGCACGGCCGCGCATGTGACCGGCTTTCGCGCCGGCGACACCGTGCGTTCGATCGAAGGAGAGTCGATCGCCACCTGGCAGGACCTGCGCTGGCGCGTCCTGCAGGGCGCGTTGCAGCGCGAGGCGCTGCGCTTCGAGGTGTCGGGCGCGCGCGGCGACATCGCCATGCACGTTCTCGACCTGCGGTCTTATCCCATCGACGAAATGGAAAGCGATGCCCTCGAGAAGATCGGGCTGCGCCTGTACCGCCCACCCTTGCCGCCGGTGATCGGCCGGGTCGTTTCGGGCGGCGCAGCTGAGCGCGCAGGGCTGCGGCCGGACGACCGCGTGGTGCAGGCGGGCGGCGAGGAGATGGCAAATTGGGAGCAGGTAGTGCAGGCGATCCGGGCCAGGCCGGGCGAGGTTCTCGCGCTGATCGTCGAGCGCGGCGCCGTGCGGCTCAGGATCGACGTGCTTCCGGACGCCGCGACCGAGAACGGCGCGCGCATCGGGCGTATCGGAGTCGCGCCCAGCATTCCGGCGTCCGAATCCGAGCGCATCGTCGTGCGGGTCAGCTACGGACCCCTGCAAAGCATCGCCAAGGCGGCCGTCAAGACCTGGGACATCTCGGTATTCAGCCTGCGGATGCTGGGCAAGATGCTGCTCGGGGAGATCTCCTGGAAGCACCTCTCCGGACCGGTCACGATCGCCGACTATGCGGGGCAATCGGCGCAGATGGGATGGCTCGCCTACGCCACTTTCCTCGCGCTCATCAGCATCAGCCTCGGCGTGTTGAATCTGCTGCCCATTCCGCTCCTCGATGGGGGGCACTTGATGTATTATTCAGTCGAAATAATCAAGGGGAGCCCGGTGTCCGAGCGAGCCATGGATCTCGGACAGCGCGTTGGATTGGCGTTGCTCCTCGTCGTCATGGCATTCGCTTTCTATAACGACCTCAACCGCCTGTTCTCGGGATAGTGATGCGCATTCGTAATCTCGCGGCGGCCTGCGCGCTGCTGGCTCTCGCGGGCAACGCCCTGGCCCAGTCTTTCGCGCCGTTCGTGGTCAAGGACATCCGCGTGGAGGGCCTGCAGCGGACCGAGGCGGGGACGGTCTTCAGCTACCTGCCGGTGAAAGTCGGCGAGACCATGACCGAGGAAAAGGCGCAGCAGGCGCTGCGGGCCCTGTTCGCGACCGGCTTCTTCCGCGATGTGCGCCTCGAGGTAGAGAACAATGTGCTGGTGGTGCTCGTGGAGGAGCGCCCGGCGATCGCCCAGATCGACTTCGTCGGCGTGAAGGAGTTCGACAACGACACGCTGCGCAAGATCCTGCGCGAGACCGGCCTGTCGGAGGGCCGCACGTTCGACCGGTCCGTGCTGGACAGTTCCGAGCAGGAACTGAAGCGCCAGTACCTGTCGCGCGGCCGCTACGCCGCGGAGGTCACCACGACCGTGACGCCGCTCGAGCGCAACCGGGTCGGCATCAGCATCGCCGTGGTCGAGAACGACGTCGCCAAGATCCGCTCCATCAACATCGTCGGGGCGCAGGCCTACCGCGAAAAGGAGCTGCTCGAGCAGCTCGTATTGCGCACGCCGGGCTGGCTGACCTGGTACACGAAGCACGACCAGTATTCCAAGCAGCGCCTCGGCGCCGACCTGGAAACGCTAAAGTCGTTCTACCAGGACCGCGGCTACGTCGATTTCGCGGTCGAGTCGACGCAGGTCTCGATCACTCCCGACAGGAAGGACATCTACATCACCATCAATATCAGCGAAGGCGAGAAGTACACGGTCTCGGCGATCGCGCTTGAGGGCCAGATGCTGGTGCCGCGCGAGGAATTGCAAAAGCTGGTGAGCGTGAAACCGGGAGAGGTGTTTTCGCGCCTGCGGCTCACGGAATCGACCAAGGCGATCTCCGAAAGGCTCGGCAACGACGGCTACGCCTTCGCCAACGCGACCGCGGTTCCCCAGGTCGACAAGGAAAAGCGCACGGTCGCGTTCACCATCGTGGTGGATCCCGGCCGGCGCGTGTACGTGAGGCGCATCAGCGTCGGCGGCAACACCAAGACGCGCGACGAAGTGGTGCGGCGCGAAATGCGCCAACTCGAAGGCTCGTACTACGACGCATCCAAGATTCAACTCTCGAAGACGCGCATCGACCGGACGCAGTTTTTCAAGGATGTCAATGTCGAGACCACGCCGATCGCCGAAAGCCCCGACCAGGTGGACGTCAATTTCACCGTCGAGGAAAAGCCGACGGGCGCGCTGCTCATCGGCGCCGGCTTCTCCTCGACGGACAAGATCGTGGTTTCAGGCTCGGTCACGCAATCCAACGTGTTCGGCAG
>JANNXB010000312.1:0-3695 GCA_031409355.1 Betaproteobacteria bacterium
CACTGGAACGAGTCCAGCGGGGACCGCAGCATTTTCGGCCTGACCACGGCGCAGATCGTTGAGCTGATCGACGACCTGCGCGAGCATGAGCTGCTGGATTGCCTGCAGCTGCTGCACTACCACCTCGGTTCGCAGATCCCGAACATCCGCGACATTCGCGGCGGCGTGCTGGAGGCCTGCCGCTATTACGTGTCCCTCAAGCAGGAGGGGGCGGCGATGGGTTTCCTCGACCTCGGCGGCGGCCTCGGCGTGGACTACGACGGTTCGCAGACCAACTCAAACTACAGCAAGAACTACTCATTGGACGAGTATTGCTCGGACGTCGTCGAGACCATCATGACCGCGCTCACGGGCACCAACGTCGCGCACCCCGTGCTGATCACCGAGTCGGGCCGCGCGACGGTGGCCTATTCCTCGATCCTGCTGTTCAACGTTCTGGATGTCACGAGCTACGAGCCCGGGGATGCCGCGCCGGTGGTGCCGGAGGACGAACACGAGCTGGTGAAGAACCTGCACGAGGTGCTGGGCGGCGTGAGCGTCAAGACCGCCAAGGAGGCCTACAACGACGCGATGTTCTACCGCCAGGAAATCCGCGACCTTTTCCGCCGCGGCCAGATCCGGCTGCGCTCGCTGTCGCTGGCCGAGAACATCTTCCTGCACATCGTATGGGGCATCCTCGCCGTATTGCAGAAGGCGAAGCGCGTGCCGGCCGGCTTCGACGACCTCGAAGAGTCGCTCGCCGACATTTATTACGGTAATTTCACGGTGTTCCAGTCGCTGCCGGATGTCTGGGCCATCGAGCAGGTTTTCCCGATCATCCCGGTGCACCGGCACACCGAGCAGCCCACGCGCCGCGCCATCCTGGCCGACATCACCTGCGACTCCGACGGCAAGATCGACCGCTTCATCGAGTCGGGCGGCTTGAGGCGCACCCTGCCGGTGCATGCGTTCACCGAAGGCCAGCCTTATTACTTCGGCGTCTTCCTGGTGGGCGCCTACCAGGAAACCCTTGGCGACCTTCATAACCTCATGGGCGACACGAATGTCGCGAGCGTGCGCATCCGCGACGATGGCGGCTTCGAGTTCGCGCGTGAGATGAACGGCGACAGCATCTCCGACGTGCTCAGCTACGTCGAATACCAGCCGCAGCAGCTGCTGGAGCGCCTGCGCCGCACCGCGGAGCAGGCGGTGCGCGACGAGCGCATCACGCTGGCGCAGCGCCAGGCGCTGCTGGAATCCTTCAGCGCCAGCCTGCGCGGCTATACCTACTACGAAGACTAGGCCCGGAAAACCCGGCTGGAGGATCTCATCGCATGTCTAAAGTACTGATCGTCGGCGCGGGCGGCGTCGGCCAGGTGGTCGCCCACAAATGCGCGCAGCTGCCGGAGGTGTTCTCCGACATCACGCTCGCCAGCCGTACCGAGGAGAAGTGCAAGCGAATCGCGGCGCAGATCGCGCGTCCGATTCACACTGCGCAGGTCGACGCCGACGATGTGCCGCGGATGATCGCGCTGATCGAGCGCGTGAAGCCGAAGATCGTGATCAACGTCGCGCTGCCTTATCAGGACCTGCACATCATGGACGCCTGCCTCGCGACAGGCACGGACTACCTGGACACCGCCAACTACGAACCGCTGAACGAGGCGAAGTTCGAATACAAGTGGCAGTGGGCCTACCAGGACCGCTTCCGCGAGCGCGGCATCATGGCGCTGCTGGGCAGCGGCTTCGACCCCGGCGTGACCAACGTCTACACCGCGTGGCTGCACAAGCACGAATTCGACAGCATAGACACCATCGACATCATCGACGCCAACGCCGGCAGCCACGGCCAACCCTTCGCCACCAACTTCAATCCCGAGATCAACATCCGCGAAATCACGCAGCGCGGGCGTTACTGGGAAGACGGCGTCTGGAAAAGCACAGAGCCTCTTTCGGTGCACCGCAAGTTCGATTTTCCCGAGGGCATCGGGCCGATGGAGATCTACCTCCTCTACCACGAGGAACTGGAATCCATCGTCAAGCACTTCCCGCAGGTGAAGCGCGCCCGCTTCTGGATGACCTTCTCGCAGAACTACCTCGACCACCTGCGCATCCTGGGCAACGTCGGCATGACGCGCATCGACCCGGTGCGCTTCCAGGGGCAGGACATCGTGCCGATCCAGTTCCTCAAGGCGCTGCTGCCAGACCCGGCGAGCCTCGGAGCGCTCACCAAGGGCCGCACCTGCATCGGCGTCCTGGCGCACGGCAGGAAAGACGGCAAGGAGAAGGTCGCGTTCGTCTACAACATCTGCGACCACGAGGCCTGTTACCGGGAGGTGAAGTCGCAGGCGATTTCCTACACCACGGGCGTGCCCGCCGCGGTCGGCGCGGAAATGATGCTCACCGGCGCCTGGCGCGGCAAAGGCGTGTTCAACATGGAGCAGCTTGATCCGGACCCGTTCATGAAGGCGATCGGCCCGCGCGGCCTGCCCTGGACACTGAAAACGCTCGATGCACCAATGGAGTAGTAAGGACGGCGCCAGCGCCGTGGGAGACGGCACGCGCGCCATGCCGAACTGGCGGCTCGATCGCTTCCGCTCGCTGGACACCAGCCGTCTTCCCTCGCCCTGTTTCGTCGTCGACGAGGTGGCGATCGAGGAGAACCTGCGCCTGCTGCTGCAAGTGCAACAAGTCAGCGGCGCGAAGATCCTGCTCGCGCTGAAGGCTTTTTCCATGTGGAGCATGGCGCCGCTGGTCGCGCGCTACCTCGCCGGCACCTGCGCCAGCGGCGTCCACGAGGCGCGGCTCGGGCGCGAGGAGTTCGGCGGCGAAGTGCACACCTATTCGGCCGCCTTCACGGAGAGCGACCTTCGGGAGGTCCTGGAGATTTCCGACCACGTGGTGTTCAATTCCCCGCGCCAGTGGAAACGCTTCCGCGGCCTTTGCGAGTCCTTTGCGAAAGAGAGAAAGCATCTTCGGTTCGGCTTGCGCGTAAACCCGGAGCATTCGGAGGGTCAGGTGCCGATGTACGATCCCTGCGCCCCCGGGTCGCGGCTGGGCGCGCCGCGGGCCACGATCTCGGCCGCGGACCTGGAGGGCCTGACGGGGCTGCATTTCCACACCCTGTGCGAGCAGGACCTGCCGCCGCTGGTGCGCACCCTTGCGGCCTTCGAGGAAAAGTTCGGCGACCTGCTCAAGGGGATGCAATGGGTGAATTTCGGCGGCGGGCACCACGTGACGCGGCCGGGCTACGATTCGGACGAACTGGCGCGCGTGTTGCGCAGCTTCGCCGAACGCCATCGCGTGCAGGTCTATCTCGAACCGGGCGAGGCGATCGCGTATCACGCCGGCGTGCTGGTCGCGGAGGTCCTGGACATCGTGCACAACGGCATGCCCATCGCGGTCCTGGACACCTCCGCCACCTGCCACATGCCCGACGTGCTCGAGATGCCCTATCGGCCGGCGATCCGCGAGGCGGCCGAGCCGGGCGCCCTGGCGCACACCTACCGGCTCGGCGGCCAGTCCTGCCTCGCGGGCGACGTGATCGGCGACTACTCGTTCGCCAGGCCGCTGGAAGTCGGGCAGCGCCTCGTGTTCGAGGACATGGCCTACTATTCGATGGTCAAGACCACCACCTTCAACGGCGTGCGCCTGCCCTCGATCGCGATCTGGAACTCCGCCAGCGGCGCGCTGCGCGTGGTGCGCGAATTCGGCTA
>JANNXB010000313.1:0-2147 GCA_031409355.1 Betaproteobacteria bacterium
CGCAGCAGATAGTCGGCAGCCGGAGAGCTGGACGGCAGGACGAAGGTGGTCTCGGAGAGGTTCGTCCAGGCCGCGATGCGCTGCATTTCTTCCGTCGAGAATTCATTCCCCTGCAGGACCACGGCAACCGGATTGCCGCGAAAGGGCACCCGGGTGAATACGTCCACCTGTTTGAACCGCACGGTCTTCATTCAGAGTGCCCTGGCTTTTTCCCGCAGCACGAATTTCTGGATCTTGCCGGTCGCTGTGGTCGGCAGCGAGCCGAATACGATCTTTTTCGGCACCTTGAAGCGCGCCAGGTTGTCGCGGCACCACGCTATGAATTCCTCTTCGGAGGCGTGCGTGCCAGGCTTGAGCTGCACGAATGCGCAGGGCGTCTCGCCCCACTTTGCGTCGGGCTTCGCCACCACCGCCGCAAGCAGCGTTGCCGGGTGCTTGTAGAGCGCGATCTCGACCTCCACCGAGGAGATATTCTCGCCGCCGGAGATGATGATGTCCTTCTTGCGGTCCTTGATCTCGATGTAGCTGCTCGGGTGCCAGACCGCGAGATCACCGGTATGCATCCAGCCGCCATGGAAGGTTTCCGCCGTGGCCTTCGGATCCTTCAGGTAGCCCAGCATCACGGTGTTGCCCTGGATGAGAATCTCGCCCATGGTCTTACCGTCCTTCTTCACCGGCTTGCAGGTCTTCGGGTCGCCCACGATGTGGCCTTCCACGACCTGGTAACGAACGCCCTGCCGTGCCATCTCGGTGTACTTGTCTTTCCAGTGCTCCTGCGGGGCGCAAAAGGTCGAGGGTCCCTGAAGCTCCGTCATGCCATAGATGTGGAGCACCCGGAAGCCCAGTTCCTCCATGGCCTGGAGCACCTTGGCGGGCGGCGGCGAGCCGCCGGTCATGATATGCACCGGCTGCGCGAATTTGCGCTGCTGCTCCGCGGACGCGCTGGTGAGCATGGTGAGCACCGTCGGCGCGCCACACATGTGGGTAACGCCGTGCTCGACGATCATCGGGAAGATCAGCGCCGGATCCACCGCGCGCAGGCAGACGTGCGTCCCGCACATCGCCACCACGGACCACGGATAGCACCAGCCGTTGCAATGGAACATCGGCAGCGTCCACAGGTAGACCGGCCCTGCCGGCATCGGCCAGGCGGTGATGTTGCCCATGGATTCGAGAAAGGTGCCGCGGTGGTGGTAGACCACGCCCTTGGGCCTGCCGGTGGTGCCGGAGGTGTAGTTCAGCGCTATGGGAGCGTATTCGTCCTGAGGCAGTGTCCAGCGGAAATCCGGGTTGCCGCCGGCGATGAACCTCTCGTATTCGATGCTGCCGACGCGATCGCCCGGTCCCGTGTAGAGCGGGTCGTCGACGCCGACGACCAGGATTTTGCGCTTCAGTTTCTTCAGAGCCGGGCCTACCACCGGGGCAAACACGCGATCCGTGATGAACACTTTCGCTTCCCCATGCGCGAGGATATAGGCCACCGTATCGGCATCGAGCCGCGTGTTGATGGTGTTCAGCACCGCGCCCAGCATCGGCACGCCGTAATGGGCGTCCAGCATCGCGGGGACGTTCGGCAGCATGGCCGAAACCACGTCCCCCGCCTTGACGCCCTGCTTCGACAACGCGGAGGCGAGGCGCCGGGCGCGCTCGTAGAACTGCGCATAGGTGATGCGCTGCGCGCCGTGGACCACCGCGACCCGGTCCGGGTAGATCTCGGCCGCGCGCGGCAGAAAGGAGATCGGTGAAAGCGCGGTCCGGTTCGCGGTGCCGGGCTTCAAGCCTGCCCAGAGATTCTTTTTGCGCGCTGCAGCAATCCGCTTCCCATTTTTTGCCATTTCCGTCTCCCCCGAATTACACTGTTTGAATCTACCTGAAGGAGGAGACCACGTGAAGAAAATTGCCCTTGCTGTTGCACTCGCGTTCGCCGCAACCGGCGTCCTGGCGCAGGAGAAAACCATTCTGATTTCCGGCTTCGGCGCGAAGTCGGGCGTGGTGCGCTCCTTCGGCATCAATAGCGAGGCAGCCATGCTCGCCGCCGCGGACCAGATCAACAAGGCAGGCGGAGTGACGCTCGCCGACGGCTCGAAGGCGAAGATCAAGGTCGACTACTACGACGACCGCTGCACCGCGGAGGAAGGCATTTCCGT
>JANNXB010000314.1:0-2852 GCA_031409355.1 Betaproteobacteria bacterium
CGTTTGGCTTGTGCGTCGCCACCGATAGCGCCTCGTCCTGCCAGGGCACCGAGGGATGCGCCATGATGATCGGCATGTCGGGAAAATCCGCCGCCACGTCGTCGAGATAGATCGGGTTCGAGTACTTAAGACGAAGACCCCCGCCTCCGGGCATGCCCGCGCCGATACCGGTCTGGCCGGTGTGGAAAATCGCCGGCAATTTCGCTTCCGCGATCACCTCATAGAGCGGATAGGCGTCATGGTCATTGGGAAAGAACGCCTGCACGGTGGGATGGAACTTGAAGCCGCGCACGCCGTAGTCCTTGATCAGGCGCCTCGCCTCCCGCACCCCCATCTTGCCGCGTGCCGGGTCGATGCTCGCAAACGGGATCGCGACGTCCTTGTGCTCGTGGGCGGATTCGGCCACTTCCTCGTTGGAGATGCGCTGGATGCCCATGCCACGCTCGTGATCGACCGTGAAGACGACGAATGCCATCTTCCGCTCGCGGTAGTAGGCGGCCATCTGCGCGATGGTCGGGTGCTGGACCTTGTAGCGGAAATAGCGCCCGCGCGCCTCGAGGGCTTCCTTTTCGGCCGCGTCGGGCAGCATGCGCGTCGAAGTCTCGGCATGGGTGTGGATGTCGATGGCGACAAGATCTTTTAGGTTCATGCTCATTTTGCTACCACCATGATCTCCGGTCCGGGCGGATCCGCATAGAGCCGTTCCACCATCTCGGCGCGGCTCTTCAATACCGCGCGCTGGTTGATGGACCCCTTGTCGGTCACTTCACCGGCGTCGATCGAGGGCGGCGCCGCCATGACCAGTGCGCGCGCCACATGCGTCGAACTGCCGGTGCTGTCGCGCGCGAGGCGCTCGAAGATCGGCTGGAGGCGCGCGCGCAGCGTCTCGTTGCTCAGGTCGCGGCAGACCACCATGTTCGGAAATATCAGCGCGCCAAGCATGGCGCGATCGTGTCCGGTGATCACTACGTCCTGCACCAGGGGCGAGCAAGCCGCATTGATCTTTGCTCGCAGCGGACCGACGCTCACCCAGGTACCAGTGGTGAGCTTGAAATCCTCGGTGGTGCGGCCATCGAACTCGAAGCCCAGCCGAGGATCGGCTGGATCGACGAAACGCATCGCATCGCCGGTGCGATAGAACCCTTCCTCGTCGAAGGTGGCTTTCGTCAAGTCTGGCTGGCGCCAGTAGCCGGGCGTGATGCTCGGCCCGCGGAACCGCACCTCGAGCTTGTCGGCCATCGGGACGAGCTTCATTTCAATGCCGTCCACCGGCAGCCCCACGGTCCCGGCGCGCGTCGCGCCGCGGTTGGTGAACATCGCGGCGGGTGCGGTTTCAGTGGCGCCATAGCCCGTGATCCAGAGGATGCGCTCGCCGCAGGCCGCCACGGCCAGCTCTTCGTAGGCCTGCCAGATGGGCTGAGGCAACACGGCGGCGGCATACTGCAGCAGCCCCAGCCGGCTGAAAAACGTCTTTCGTAGCTGCGCATCCTCGCGCAGGAACGGCAGTAGCGCCTCATAGCCGCGCGGCACATTGAAATAGATCGTCGGGGCGACCTCGCGCAGATTGTGCACCGTCCTCTCGATCAGACCGGGTACCGGCTTGCCTTCGTCGATGTACAGCGTGCCGCCGTGATTTAGCACTAGCCCCAGGTTGTGGTTGCTACCGGCGGTATGGTTCCAGGGCAGCCAGTCCACCAGCACCGGCGGGGCGCTGCGCAGCGAGGGCAGCGATTGCGTCAGCATCTGCTGGTTGCTGCACAGCATGCGCTGCGTGTTAATCACCGCCTTGGGCTGCCCGGTCGAACCCGATGTAAGCAGGAACTTGGCGATCGTGTCGTGTCCGACCGCGGCGTGCGCCTTGTCGACGGCTGTCCCTGGCGCTGTCGCCAGCAACGCCTCGATATGTTCCCCATGCATCACCTCGGTGCCGGCGGGCACCGCAGCGGCGATCGCCTTCGCGAAACGCGCGCCATCGGTCGCATACACCAGGCCCGGCGTCAGGAGCCCGATCACGTGCTTCAGCTTCGCGTAATCGGTCGATACCAGCGAATAGGCTGACGAGATGGGCGCGTAGGCGATGCCGACGTGCATGCAAGCGAGCGCGAGCAGCGCATGCTCGATGTCGTTGTCCGAGAGGATCGCAAGCGGCCGCTCCTGCGACAGCCCGCGCTCCAGCAGCGATTGGCCGAGGCTGCGTACCCGTTCGTAGGTTTTGGCATAGGTCAGGCTGCGCCAGCCACCGCCGGCGTCGCGTTGGGCAATGAAGCGCTGCGAGGGGGTTTCGCGCGCCCAGTGCACGAGGCGCTCGGTGAGTCTTGCCGGATACGCGGATAGCGGATGTGGCGAGCGCAACAGGATCGCGCCGTCGGCGCGGCGCTCGATCTCTACGTCTGCCGTGCCAAGCGGAACCTCGCGCGCCTTCGCCAGGTTCATGGCCGCCGCGTTCATCCCCGGCGCTTCACCTTCGCGCCGCGCTTTTCGAGGAAATCCTTCATGCGCCTCTTGGCCTCGGGCTCGCTCTGCGCGATTCCCGCCATCAGCGATTCCATCAGCAGGCCCGCGTCCTGGCCGAGCTCGGCGATGCGCGGCAGCGCGTGCATCAGCGCGAAATTGGTGGCCGGCGCGTTGCCGGCAATGCGCCCGGCGAGTTCGATGCCCTTGGCGAGGCCCTTGCCTGCCGGCACCAGATAGGTGGAAACACCGGCCGCCTGACCCTCCTCGGCCGAATAGACGCGGCCGGTGAACATCATGTCGGCCATGCGCGCCGCGCCGATCAGCCGCGTCACGCGCACGGAAGCGCCGCCGCCGACGAAAATGCCGCGCTGTCCCTCGGGCAGCGCATAGAAAGTGCC
>JANNXB010000315.1:0-5417 GCA_031409355.1 Betaproteobacteria bacterium
CGGGACTGGAGCCGAAAACGGGCGGGTCAAGACCTAGCGGCTCGCGTCCCACAGGCCGCGGCGCTTCGCCTTCGCATGCTCCTCGAGGAGCAGCAGGCGCCGGGAACGGGCGCGGGCCTTCTCACCGCCGGGGATATTGACCGCGACACCCTTCACACGGGCGAGGCCGGCAAGTACCAGCATTTCGTCCAGCCCCTTTCCTTTCACCTGGACCATGCCGTAGTAACGCGGATCCTTCGCGGCGCCCTGGGCGTGGGCCTTGCGCGTCAGCACGGTGAAAGGCCCGCCAAGCGTATCGCGCACGAACAGCCGCGCCTTCGCGCCGGCCTTCAGGGTCTCATCCAGGGTGGTGCCGAAATGCGCCGCCTGTTCGCGGGTGCGCTCGGCGTAGGTCAGGCTGGTCTCGGGCGTATCCACGAAATACAGCCGCAGCACGAATTCCTCGGCGCCGCAGCGCACGTGGAAGCTGTCGCCGTCGTTGTTCTGGTGCGGCTTGTAGCGGCAGTCGTTTAGGGTCTGCCATTCTTTCTTGTCGGCAGCTGAGGCTTGAAATACGAATAGAAATAAAAGAAAAAACAGTCTCACGCCAACATCTTCTTCAACTCGCCGCTCGCGTGCAGCCGCGCGAGGTCGGCGGCGCCGCCCACCAGCACGCCCTTGACGAACACCATCGGGAAGGTGGGCCAGCCGGTCCACATCTTGAGCGCGTTGCGCCGCCGCCAACCGGAGAAGTAGCTGCCGTATTCCAGGTACTTGTGGGCGATGTTGTCCTTGGCGAGGACCTTGCGCGCGTACTTCGGCATCGGGTTCTGCCGCATGCCGACCACCACCACCGCGTTGGCGGCGATGGCGTCCTGCACTTCCTGCACGACGCCGGCGTGGTGGGCCGCAATCGTCTCGCGGATCGCGGGGTGGATGAGGCTTTCGTCAAGGATTTTGCGGGCCATGCGGCATACTATAGGCGATGGAGGTAAGGCCATGAAATCCGTAGTCGCCGTAGTTTTTTTCTTGCTGCCGGCCGCGGCCCTGGCTGCCGACGAACCCGAGGTCGTGTACGCGAAATACCACCGCGCGGCGATGGCTAGCGACCTGGACGACATGCTCAATTTCGGCCCGGCGAAGCGGCGCGCGGAGATGCAGGGCATGTCCGCGGCGCATCGCCAGGCGGCGCTGAAGATGGCGCAGTTCATGATGCCGCGCGCCTTCTCCCTGGAGCGCAAAACGGTGCACAGCAACGGCCGCGCGACGCTGGTGGTGAGCGGTCCGGGCGACAGCGGCGGCGGCAGGCTCGAAACGATCTATGGCACCGTCAGGATGGTGACCGAGGGCGGCAACTGGAAGGTGGACGAAGCGAGCTGGAGCAACGAAAAGCCGGCGATCCTCGCCACGCCGAAACCCGCGCCGCAGCCCGCGGCAAAAGCGGCGGCGACCGCGACCGGTGGCGCGCCGGTGGTGGGATCGATGGCCGCGCCTACCACGAGGAAACTCGGCCCCGCAAAACCGGAATGCGTCTACAAGCCTGTCATGACCGCACAGGACCTGGAGAACTGCAAATAGGAATTACCGTTTTTTGTAGGTCGGGCGCCGTACGGGCGCGGCCACGGGACGCTCGTCCTTGTGGCGGAAGCTGATGCGGCCCCGGGTCAGGTCGTAGGGCGAGATTTCGAGGCTGACGCGGTCGCCCGCGAGGATGCGGATGCGGTGCCGTACGACTTTTCCGCCGGCGTAGGCGAGCACGCTCGCGCCGTTGGTGAGCTCGACCCGGAACTGCGTGTTGGGCAGGACTTCCTGCACCACGCCTTCCATTTCGAGCATTTCTTCTTTGGCCATTCAAATCCTTGGGTTGCGAGGGTCAGCAGTATAGCTCAGCCACGTGAGGGTCCGTGTCCTGACGGCCCCGGGCGGAAATGCATCGGAAACAGCTTCTGCACCACGGGACCGTCGGACGCCCAGGCCTTGCAGCCGTCGATGAACGCGGGTTTTGCGCCGGCCGCCGCCCCCTCCTGCGGCTTCCAGCTGCCCATGGTCTGGAACGCGACCGTCGCGGCTGGCATCAGGAGCTCCGTGATGTGCGTGCAACCCTTGGTGCGGCCGACCGCCTCGGTCACCGCCTTCCTCCAGCCGCCGCCGACTTTCGCGCCGATGAGCCGCTGGTACCCCGGCGCGACGCTCGGGCAGATGTCGTAGGGCGCGTGATTGGTGGTGACCTCGATCGCGCGCACCGTCATGTCGCGCTCCAGCGTCAGGCGCAACTGCATGTCATGCACGGGTGCTCCGGCGGGCCGGTGGCCGCGCATGGGCTCGTCCACGGCGTAGGTTTTCTGGTCGACGATCTGCGCCTCGATGTCGTAGAGGCCGTCGTCGCGCTCGAAGCCCTCGCACTTGATGGTGCGCGTGTGCAGGTGCTTGCGAGGGGCTGGTGTCGAGAGGCTCATTGAAATTTCCTTACCATGCGCGAATCGCGCGATTGACGGTTTTCTCTATGTCTTCTTCCAGGTAATACCCTTTGCGCGCCAGATCCTGTGCCGCAGCGCGCACGCGCGAGGAAAACTCATTCCTGTCTTTATATCTTTCCGCCAAAGACAGGCGCGGATCCTGACCGCGCTCGGCTGCGGTTTTCGCGAAGGGCAGCGCCATGCCGTCGAGGTAGCACAGTTCGCCCGCCCCGCCGCTCTCGGCGCCGCGCAGCGCCCAGCCGGTGGTGGTGGCCGCGGGCACGGCCTGCTCGGGCATGCGCAGGCCGGCGACTTCATTGCCGTCGGCGTCAATCGCCGGCACCAGCACGCGGTAGCGGAACGAACTGGGCGCGGGCGGCACGGTGTCGATGATGCCTTCGGCGATTCTCGCGCCGTAGTCGAATTGCGCCATCGGGTTGGCCATGCGGGGCGCGGCGAATCCCTGCAGCGCGGGCCACTTCAGCGCCGCGGCCGGCACCAGCGTGCCGTCGGCCAGCTTCGGGTAGATGCTCGCCGGCGGCGGCGCGCCGCCCTTCACCCAGCGGTCCAGCGCGAGCAGCAGGGCGCGCATCGCGGGCCGCGGATCCACCGCCACGTTGGGGGGCGCACTGCACACGCCTTTGGGCATGGTGGGCGTGATCACGTGCTGCGTGCCGGCGAAGTGGTAGATGCGCACGTTGTCGGGAATCGCGGCGTCCTTGTCTCCCGCCGCATCGGTTGTGACGAGCGAGTGTCCGCCCTGCCAGTACTCGGTCGAGCTCACTGTATGCACGACCTTGGGGCAGGTGTCGCGCTCGCCGCAGCGCTTTAGCAGCCCGCCTTCGCGGCCACTCCTCGGGTCGCGCTGCCGGTCGTAGGCGAAGGGAAAGCCCGAGTCCGGAAAGCCGAGGAATCCGAAACCCAGCGCGTACAGCCGGTTGGGCTGCGCGAAGCGGTGGTTGAGGTAGAGGCGCGCCGAGGCGATGTGCGGGTTGATGCCCTCGAAGGCGATGCGCAGGTCCTCGGTTTCGTTGAAGCCCTGGTGCACGAAATCGCGCAGGAAGCGGCCGCTCTCCGACGTGCCGTGCGCCAACGCCGTGCCGACATGGACGCGGCCATCGCCGCCCGCGAGCGGATTGGCGTTGCGCGCGGCGTCCTGCTGCTGGTAGCGCAGGAAGGCGATCCAGTCGCGCGTCGCGGCATAACCGATGCCGGCCACGGGCGGGTTCTTCGCGCGGTAGGAGAACTGGTAGAGCACGCCGGGCCGGAACGGCGTGCCCGCCGGCAGGAGGCGGATCGAGCCGCTGTCGGCGAACTCCCAGCCGCTGGCCGGAATGGCTGCCGGCGCGTCCTCGTTGCGGTTGCGCGACGTCAGCCGGGCGCGCGCCTGGTCGGTGCTCGCGGCGGGAAAGGAAAGCTGCGCCAGGCGCGCGGCCCGGTCGTTGAACAGGAGCTCCCGCGGCGCCGGATCGTTGAACAGGAACTCGTCCCAGACCGGGTGCTCGACCGCGGCGACGCCGGGCACTTGAAGGTGTAAGAGCGAAGGCAGGTGTAAGAGCGAAGGCGAATGCGGCAGGCCGGGAATCCAGCCGCTCCAGGCGATGCTGAAGCCGTGGCGCATGAGGAAACCGTCGCCCGCGGTCTCCGGCGCGGCGAGCGCGTTGCTCGCGGGCGCGTCGTTCAGCAGGTGCAGCACGCGCTTGTTGCCGCGGTTGTTGACGTCGTAGAGCAGCGTGCCGTTGCCCCTGGCCGGGTCGGCCGGCCGCAGGATCTCGAAGTCCGCCGAGTACTCGACCCTGCCGCGCGCGTTGCGCGGCGCGAAGCGGATGTCGGTGATGTGCCGGTTCGCCGGATGGCCGGGATCGAGTTCGCCGTGGAAGCGCCCGCCGATGTGGACATAGGGCCCGGCCGCACCGAAGGACTTGCCGCCCGCGTACGGCGCGTTGACGGTGACTTCGATGCGAGTGACTTCAGCATGGGCAGTGCCTAAAAACATAAGAATGGAAAAAATCGAAAACTTCACTTACTCACCTTGTTCCTGCCGCCCCGCTTGGCCCTGTAAAGCGCCTCGTCCGCGGCCTTCAGCACTTGCGTGGGCGTGATCGCCTCTTCATTTGGCGCGGCGGCGCCGATCGAGACCGTGACCGAGAGGAATTTCTCGGGCGGCTGCGAATCTTCGGGGTCTGCTCCGCGGCCCAATGCCGCGGCCTGCATGCGCAGTTTCTGGCCCTGCTCGTTCGTCTTGGGCCGGCCTTCGCCGCGCACCGCCATGTTGTAGCCCGCCACCGAGGCACGGATCGCCTCCAGGTGCGGCATCACCTGCTCCAGCGTGGCGTCGTTGAACAGCACCGTGAATTCCTCGCCGCCGTAGCGGAAGGCGCGTCCGCCGCCCTCGACCTCGGCCAGGCGCGCCGCCACCAGCTTCAGCACCTGGTCGCCGATGTCGTGGCCGTGCGTGTCGTTGAACTGCTTGAAATGGTCCACGTCGGCCATCGCCAGCACGTAGCTGGGTCCCAGGCCCGCCATCGCCTCCTGCAGCGCGCGCCGCCCCGGCAGCCCGGTGAGCTCGTCGTTGAAGGCGAGCCGGTGCGACTCCTGCAGCATGGCGACGACCAGGATCGCGCCGGCCGCCGCCGTGAACACGCCGAACACCGCCGGGTTGGCGGCCCATTCGCAGCCGATGAAGAACGCCGCCAGCGCGCCGGCGATGCCCACCGCAATCGGCGACACCGGGCCGCCCGTCTTCGAGTAGTGCGGCGCCCAGGCGGACCAGGCGGCGGCAGCGATCGCCGCGCCGAACAGGAGCCGGCCGAGCAGCGGCGGGCCAACGTGCTGCGTGTGCGGCGAGCGCAGCAGCCAGTGGTCGAGCATTTCCTTCCAGGCCAAGCCCGAGAGTTCGCTGCGGCCGGAAGAGGCGATCCACGAGACCAGCAGGATCTCGCCCACCGCGATGAAGAGCCACCGGTGGTCGCCGTGGTAGGA
>JANNXB010000316.1:0-2538 GCA_031409355.1 Betaproteobacteria bacterium
CACCGCGCCGGCGAGCACCGGCATCGCCGCCACCAGCAGGTAGGCCGTGATCAGCCAGGTCCAGCAGAAGAGGGGCATGCGCATCAATGTCATGCCAGGCGCGCGCATGTTCAGGATCGTGGTGATGATGTTGATCGAGCCCAGGATCGAGCTCATGCCGAGCAGGTGCACGGCGAAGATGGTGAGGTCCATCCCCATCCCCATCTGCACCGTGAGCGGCGCGTAGAGCGTCCAGCCCACGCCCGGCGCGCCGCCCGGCACGAAGAACGACAGCATCAGCAGCGATGCGGAAAACGGCAGCAGCCAGAACGACCAGTTGTTCAGGCGCGCGAAGGCCATGTCGGGAGCGCCAATCATGATCGGGATCTGCCAGTTGGCGAAGCCGACGAAGGCCGGCATGATCGCGCCGAACACCATGATCAGGCCGTGCATCGTGGTGAACTGGTTGAAGAGATCCGGATTGAAGAACTGGATGCCCGGCTGGAACAACTCCAGGCGGATTGCCATCGCCATCGCGCCGCCCACCATGAACATGATGAAGCTGAACCACAGGTAGAGCGTGCCGATGTCCTTGTGGTTGGTGGTCGTGACCCAGCGCATGATTCCGCCGGCGCCGTGGTAGCCACCGTGGTGGTCGTCGTGCCCGGCGTGGGCCGCATCATGTCCGGCGGCGTGCGTATCTACGACTGCACTCATGGCTTGTCTCCTGTCCTACTTCCTGAGAGCCTTGACCTCGGCGGGCTGGATCGCCTCGCCGGTCTTGTTGCCCCAGTTGTTGCGCGTGAAGGTGATGACGGCGGCCAGCTCGGTGTCGTTCAGCTGCTTGCCGAACGCAGCCATCGCCGTGGGCGTACCGTTCTTGACCACGCCGTTCAGCAGGGTCGTGATCTGCGCGTCCTTGGGACCGAGCACCATTTTCGAGCCATCGAGCGGCGGGAACGCCGGCGGCAAGCCTTTGCCGGTGGCCTGGTGACAGGCGACGCAGTTCTTCGCGTAAACCTGCTCGCCGCGCTTCTTCAATTCATCCAGCGCGTACTGCTTGCTCGGATCATCGGCCGCGGCGGCGATCAGCTTCATCTGGTCGCCGACCCACTTGCCGTACTCCTCCTGGGTGACGACCCGGACCACGATCGGCATGAAGCCGTGTTCCTTGCCGCACAGCTCAACGCACTGGCTGCGGAAGGTGCCTGTCTTCTCCGCCTTGAACCACAGGTCGCGGATGAAACCGGGGATCGCATCCTGCTTGGCGCCAAAGGCTGGCACCCACCATGAGTGGATCACGTCCGCGGCGGTGGTAAGGATGCGGATCTTCTTGCCGGCGGGGACAACCAGCTCGTTGTCCACCTCGAGCAGGTAGTTCTCGCCCTTGGGCGCCTTGTTTTCGATCTGGTCACGCGGCGTGGACAGCGTGGAAATGAAGCTGATGCCCTCGCCTTCGCCCTTGACGTAGTCGTAGCCCCATTTCCACTGGTAGCCGGTGACCTTGATGGTGAGGTCGGGGTTGGAGGTGTCCTTCTGCGCCACCAGCACTCTGGTGGTCGGCCAGGCGATGCCAACCAGGATCACCGCGGGAATCACGGTCCAGAGGATCTCGACCGTGGTGTTTTCGTGGAACTGCGCGGCCTTGTGGCCCCTGGACTTGCGGTGCGCGTAGCAGGCCCAGAACATGAAGCCGAACACGCCGACGAAGATCACGGTGCACACCACCATCACCGCCTCGTGCAGCCAGTGAATGTCGGCGGCCATCTTGCTGCCCGCGGGCTGCAGGTTCCACTCGATCGCCAGCGCCATGCCCGAAAAAGCGAAACCGAGGATCGCGACCGCCAGGGTTGCGATGCTGCGTGTCGACTTGCTTGACTTCATCGTTCAGTCCTCAGGTGATCCGTAGGGCGCGTGTACCCGTGCCGGACCTGCTTGAAATAAGCTTCTCGCGAGCATGAAAAATGCCGCGCAACAATACCATAGTGGCGCCCTCCCGCTCAAGCAGAAACACGAGCAAATTCCTCGGGTTTTGCGAACTTCAGCGGCGCGGTTCGAACTGCACTATCGCGCGGCCGTCTTCCGTGCGCCGCGACGCCACCTTCCAGGCGTGGCCGTACACCACTTCGTAGCTGACCGAGAGCTTGCCATCGCGCCGCTGCTCCGCGAGCTTGGCGGAAAGAGTGGCGCGAAACCGCCGCCCCGCGAGGCCGCGCGGCGGTTCGCCGTCCCGCGCGGCCAGCGCGCAGGTCTGGCCGCTCGCGCGCAGGTCGGCGAGCAGCGCCTCGCCGTCCGCGTATACGATGGTGATGCGCTCGACATCCATCACCGGCTCGGCGAATCCCGCCTCCACCAGCATGTCGCCGATATCGTGCATGTCGGCGAACGAATGCACGCGCCCGCCGCCGGCCGCGGGGCGCAGCTCGGCGAGCGTGTCGGGTCCGAGCGTGCTGAACATGAGCAGCCCCTCAACCGCGAGGACGCGATGGAATTCGCGCAGGGCGGCGATCGGATCGGCCGCCCAATGCAGCGCCATGTTCGACCAGACGAGCCCGACCG
>JANNXB010000317.1:0-14878 GCA_031409355.1 Betaproteobacteria bacterium
GCGCGAAGAATTTCACCGGCCGGGACGTCATGGCTGCCTACAACGTGTACGTCGCGCTGCGCGACGTCACCGTGCGCGCCTGCCAGCCCTACGACTTCGTCCTCTCGCCCACCTCGCCCGTCCTGCCCTACGAAGCGGAACTTCCCTCACCCAACAACGATCCGCACAACGCCCTGCCGCACGTCGCCTTCACCATCGCCTACAACATGTCCGAGCAGCCCGCCGCGTCGCTCAACTGGACCCTCAGCAAGGATGGGCTGCCGATCGGAATCCAGATCATAGGCAGGCGCTTCGACGACCTGGGCGTGCTGCGGCTATCGCGCGCGCTGGAACAGATGCGGCCGGCGCAGAGGGCCTGGCCTCAACCCTAGCCGTCGTCCTCGCGAACCATTGCCGTCGTCCCCGCGGATTCAGGCGGGGACCCAGGTTTTCAGGATGCTTCGGCGGTCCTGCCTATGGGGGGCAGGTCAGTCCTGGTCTCCCAGCCAGCGCAACTCAGGCATTCCATCCCCTTCCGTCTAGTGCTTCAAGCTCCACGCTATTGTCGCTTGTTGCGGGCAATCTTGAGCGCCGGGATCACGAGTCTAGAGATTGCAGCTTGGCATTTCTCGAGGCTGTACGCCTTGTCGTCCAGACGATTGCGGCGAAGGAATGCTGCCCACTGCCCCTGCTTTGCCTTGTCAGTCGCGAATTCCGGGCCGAGCGCGATGGGAACGCCCTCCGGTATCGGCGTCTTGCGCCGCTCAAAAGTCGCCGCGATGGCCCGAGCGAGAAGATCGGTTTCAATCTCGAACCGGGATGCGATGACCTGGAGGTCGTGGAAATCCTTCATCCTGCTGTTGCCCATGCCGAGCACTGTCACGGCATGAAACTTCTCCGCGACCACCGTTGCGACCGGATAGGCGCGCAGTTTGGGCGCTGGCGCATCAAGCAGCACCGGATAGATTACGGATTCCGGCTCCGGTGTCACTGCGTCGCCGAAGCCAACGTCGATCTGCACCGGGATCCTTGCTCCGGCGAGTTCAGCTCGCAGCGTCACTCGGACTCCCGAATACACTTTTTCCTCAGCGATCGGCGCCGCGGCAATCGAATCCGGGTCGAACATGATGCCGTCCTCGCATGGGACGACACATATCTCGCGGAACACTCCAACGAGCGCCGCCAGGCCGCTGTCGCCGAAGCCCAGCAAATCAGCATCGCGTGTCGGGCGATGATCATCCACGCCCCAGACCGCGAACAGCAGCGCGCCCTTCAGCACGAATCGCTCGCCGTGCGGCGAGACACTCATGCGATAGAGCAGTCGCTCCAGCGCATAGCGCGCAAGGATGAGGTTGAATTCGTCGCCCCGCTCCTTTGCAACGTTCAGCAGACGCTGGCGAACCGAGGCGGCGAGGTTCCTGACCTTGTCCGTTGCCATCCAGACCTCAGGCCACCAGTGACTCAAGGTAAGGCCGCATCACGTTGCGGACCCGGCAGACATCGGCGTACCGGTTCAGTTCGTCAATGGTCGCCTTCTTCTCCCGCCAGCATTCGCGCAGCGCCTCCAGCGCCACGTCGAGGCCGAACTTGTTGCGGTACTTGAAGCAGTCAGCCACCGTCTTCGCCGGGTTGTAGACCTTCACCGGCACGCCCTGGATGACGTGAGTCTCGATGCCTTCCATGAGTGAGGCTCCCGAGAACCGCAGCACCCGGAGCTGCGGATACTCCAGTCGTGGCCGCCACGCTCCGCGCGGCAGCGCGATCCAGACCTCGAACGGCGCCTGGGTCGTCAGTTCGTGAAAGCGCAGCGCGGTCAGCAGGCAGGCCACCGCCTTCGGCACCCGCTTCGCGACTTCTACCAGGCTCTGGTGCAGCGTCCCACTCGCTCCTGGAAGCGCATACAGCCCCCGCCCCAGCCGCTCAATCTCCCCCCGCGCCTCCATGCGTGCGAGCGCCGTCCGCGAGATGCGATGCCGCACGAGATCACGCGAGCGAAGCATCTTCTGCCGGTCGGCCAGACGGGTGATTTTTTCTATATGACGAGCACTTGAACGAGCCATGCCCGGCATTATGTTACAAAACCTATACACTTATCAAGATGTGAGTATGTTTTGTAACGCCTCACCCTTCGCACGCTTGCGCCGGGACTCCTCAAGCAATTTGAAATCCTCCGACTTCTATTGCCCCTTCTTCTCGTCGACGAACTTCCGCACGCTTTCCAGGTGCGCGTCGTGGACGCGTTTCAGGATCGCGGGCCATTCGCTCTGCGGCACGAGGAGGTCGCTCTCGCTGGCGTCAGGGCTGAGCGCGGCCTTGCCGTAGAGCGCGGCCCAGCGCTGGTCGTAGTCGCGGGGGTTGGCGGTGTCCCACTCAATTGCCTTTTGCGCGATGCCGACCAGCCGGTCGCGGCGGTAGAACTGGTTTGAGCCCAGTTCGGGGCTCATGCGCTTGCGCAGCTCGAGCATCACGTTCTGCGCGCTCTTGTCGCGGCAACGAAACGAGTCGTAGACGGCGCGGATGCGCCCGACGTGGTACCAGAAGATCGCCCTCTCGGAATAGTCTTCGACCAGCGCATTGGCGAGCGCGTACAGCACGAGCGGGTTGTAGGTGGCGGCGGAGCGCTCCACCTGGCGCATCGCCTCGCGCTTGTCGGTGCCGTAGGCGACGCCGAGCCTGGCCACCATCGCCTCGGTGGGCTGCATGTCGATCTTCGCCTGAGCGAGGACGGCGGCCGGCGCGCAGGCGAGGACTAGCAACGCGAACCAGCGCAGCGGCATGCCGTCAGCCTTCGAACGCCGGCCCGAGCGGCCGCAGCCGCAGGCCCTTGCGCAGTTTCTTCCACGGGAACTCCGCGGGATCCGCCAGCGCCGGCCCCGGCGACTTCGCCACCAGCACCTCCCGCGCGATGGGCTCGAAATCCGCGCGGAAATGCACCGAACTCTTTAGCACCAGCATGCGCTCGCGCACCGGCTCGACGCCGAGGTGGCGGAACATTTCCTTGTCCGCCGCCTGGCACTTCCGGGATGCGAGGGCGACCCGCACGCCGGGCGCGGCCTTGCTCCGCAGCAGCGCCATCGGACCGAGGTCCATGCGGAAACCCTTGAACATCGGGCCAGTGCAGGTGAATTTCCCCTCGCCCAGGCGCTCGACCGTGAATTCTCCCTCGAAGGGGGAATCGCCCGGAATGTTCGAGCGACCTCCGAGCTTGAACGCCGAGGTAAATCCCTGGCCGACTTCGTGCGCCCGCTGCGCCGCCTCGGCGTCGATCAGCAGTCCGAGGGTCGCCTCGGTGGCGCGCTGGCGCACGAGCGCGGCGAGCATGCCGGTGGTGTCGCCATTGCCGCCGGCGCCCGGATTGTCCTGCGTGTCGGCAATGACGACGGGCTTGCCCGGCTCGCCGCGCGCACGGGCGCGCGACACGGCCTCGTCCGGCGTGTGCAGTTCCATGGCGAAATCCTTCTCCGCATCGGCCACCGCGCCGCGCAGTTCCTCCACCGCTTTCGCGACCGCGCCCTGGTCGCTGCCGTAGCCGAACACCGACATGCCGCATTCGTCGAAATCGGCCATCGGAAAACCAGGCATGAAGGTCAGCATTGCACCACTGGAGTGCTCGAGGCGATCAAGAAGTGCGTACAAACCCTTGCAGGGCTCGATGAACGAACTCTGCGACGGCAGCCCGGTGAGGAAGTCGAGCGTGGCGAAGGATTTCGCCGGCCGCTCGCCGGTGCGCAGGATGGTGTCGAGCAGCCGCGCCGCGCGCGCGCCGGTATCGGCCATGTCCACGTGCGGGTAGGTGCGGTAGCCGACCATCGCGTCCACGTGCGCCAGCATCGCGCGCGTCACGTTGCCGTGCAGGTCCAGGCTGGCGACCAGCGGCACCCGCGGGCCGATCAGCTCGCGCACCCGGCGCAGGATTTCTCCTTCGCCATCGTCATGGTCGTCGGTAACCATGGCGCCGTGCAGGTCAAGGTACACGCCGTCGAGCGGAAGCTGCTTTTTCAGCTGAGATAGAAGCTCTCCGAGAATCCGCTCGAATGCGCCGGTGGTGACCTGCGCCGAGGGGCTGGCGGCGGCCCAGGCGGTCCCGACCAGCGTGTGGCCCGCATTTTTCCCGCCACCGCGCAGCGCCTGCACCGCGCCTTGCGCCGGGATGTTGGCGCCTTCGATGGCAGCGAAAATGGGCTCCCCGTATTTCGCCCCCGGCCAGCCGCCGCCCGCCTCGAACTGCGCATAGTCGGCGCGCGAGGGTGCGAAGGTGTTGGTCTCGTGCTGGAAGCCGCCGATTGCGATGCGTGCCATGGCCTGTTACCCTGACTTTGTATTTCTACCCGGGGAATTTTCTCATGCGCAAGCTCATTGCACTGCTGGCTTTTTCCGCTGTGTTCGGCATTTCGCACGCCCAGGACAAGGTGCTGCGCATCGTGCCGCACTCCAACCTCGCGATCCTCTACCCGATCTGGACAACGGCGTACATGAGCCGCAACCACGGCTACATGATCTACGACACCCTGTTCGGCACCGATGAGAAGAACAACATCAAGCCGCAGATGGTGGAATCGTGGACGGAAAGTCCCGATCACCGGCTTTGGACTTTCAAGCTCAGGAAAGGCCTCGAATTCCACGACGGCAAGCCGGTCACGAGCGAAGACGTGGTGGCTTCCCTGCAGCGCTGGGGCAAACGCGACGCCATGGGCTCGGCGCTGATGACTTTCGTCGACCGCATGGACACGCCCTCGGCCGACACTTTCCGCATCTTCCTGCGCGAGGCCTGCGGCTTCACGCTGGAGGCACTGGGCAAGCCATCGTCGAATGTGCCGTTCATCATGCCCAAGCGCGTCGCCGATACCGACCCGTTCAAGCAGATCGACGACTACATCGGATCGGGTCCGTACATCTTCAAGCGCGACGAGTTCAAGCCGGGCGACAAGGCGGTGTACCTGAAGAACACCAAGTACGTGCCGCGCAAGGAAGCGCCCTCGGGCACCACGGGCGGCAAGAACGTCTATGTCGATCGCGTCGAGTGGAACCTCGCGCTGCGCGACGCGCAGGCGCAGGTAAACGCGCTGCAAAAGGGCGAAGTGGACATCATCGAGGCGCTCGGCTTCGATTTTTTCGAGGGCGCGAAGAAGGACTCGAACATCCAGATCCCGAAGTACTCGACCGTGAACCTGCAGTACATGGCGCGCTTCAACCACCTGCACAAGCCGTTCGACAACCCCAAGGTGCGCCAGGCGGTGATGGCGGCATTCGATCAGAAGCAGTTCCTGCAGGCGCAGGTCGGCGTGAAGGAGCTCTACAACACCTGCGCGTCCATGTTCACCTGCGGCACGCCCTACGGCAGTCCCGCCGGCAGCGACATCCAGTCGAAATCCAACATGAAGAAAGCGCAGGATCTGGTGAAAGCCTCGGGCTACGACGGCACACCGATCGTGGTGATGAAGCCGACCGACCTCGCCTCGATCCAGAAGCTGCCGGACGTGGCGGCACAGCTGCTGCGCCAGGCCGGCTTCAAGGTGGACCTGCAGGCGATGGACTGGCAAACCCTGGTCGGCCGGCGCGCGAAGAAGGATCCGACCGACAAGGGCGGCTGGAACATGTTCCTCACCGCCTGGCAGGGCCACGACATCTGGAACCCGATCGCCAATCCGACCATGGACACGCGCGGCGAGGCTTCGGGCTGGTTCGGCTGGGGCAAGGATGACAAGCTGCTTGCGCTGCGCGCGCAGTTCATGCGCGAGACCGACAACGCGAAGAAGAAGAAGCTCGCCGACGAGATCCAGTCGCGCGCCTTCGAGATCGGCACCCACGTGCCGCTGGGCGAGTATTCCCAGCCGATGGCCGCGCGCAAGAACATCAGCGGCTTCTTCATCACCAACGGGAATATTTACTGGAACCTGCGAAAGAATTAACCCGGTCGAACTGATCCTGCTTCCAGTTTGTTTTCTTTTGTCGCCCGGAGAATCCTCGCCACCGTCCCGGTCCTGCTGATCGTCGCGGTGCTGGTGTTCCTCCTGCTGCGGCTGACGCCGGGGGATCCGGCGGCAATCCTCGCCGGCGATGCGGCCAACACCGAGCAGATCGCGCGCATCCGTGAGGGCCTCGGCCTGGACCGGCCGATCCTCGTGCAGTTCGGCATCTGGTTCGGCAACCTGTTGCAAGGCAACCTGGGCGAGTCGTTCTACTACAAGACCCAGGTCGCGACGCTGATCGGCCAGCGCCTGGAGCCCACGCTCTCGCTCGCCGTGCTCACCATCTGCCTCGCTGTCATGGTCGCCGTGCCGCTCGGCATCCTCGCCGCCTGGCGCTTCGGCGGCTGGCTGGACCGCGCGCTGATGGGGTTTTCGGTCCTCGGCTTTTCGATCCCCGTGTTCGTGCTCGCCTACATCCTGATCTGGCTGGTGTCGCTAAAGCTCGGCTGGCTGCCGGTGCAGGGCTACCAGCGCATCGCGGACGGCGTCGGACTCTGGCTGTATCACCTCGCCCTGCCCTCGATCACGCTTTCGGTGCTCTACATCGCCCTGATCGCGAGGGTCACGCGCGCCTCCGTGATGGAGGCGCTGGGCGAGGACTACATCCGCACCGCGCGCGCCAAGGGGCTGCCGGAACTGCGCGTGCTGATCCACCACGGCTTGGCGAATGCCGCGATCCCGATCGTCACTGTCATCGGCATCGGCATCGCGCTGCTGATCGGCGGCGTCGTGGTCACCGAATCGGTCTACGCGATACCGGGCCTGGGGCGGCTCACCGTGGACGCGGTGCTCGCGCGCGACTTTCCCACGGTGCAGGGGCTTATCCTCTTCTTCTCCTTCGTCTACGTGCTGGTCAACCTGCTGGTCGATCTTTCGTACGTGATCCTTGACCCACGGATCCGCTACTGAAATGGTAAAGGCACATATTTTCCGCAACTGGTCGGTGCGCATCGGCGCCTCCGTCCTGGCGCTGATGATGCTGATTGCGTTCGCGGCGCCGCTGCTGGGAACGGTTGACCCGTCGCTGTTCGACGCCGGCAGCCGTGACCTGCTGCCCGGAAAAAGCGGCGAGATCGTCACGCTCGAGGGTGAAAACCTGAAGCACACCTTCCGCATGGGCTCCGACTCCTACGGCCGCGACATCTACAGCCGGGTGATTTACGGCACGCGGGTCTCGCTGATCGTCGGCATCGCCACGGCGCTGCTGGCGCTCGGCATCGGCATCGTCTGCGGCCTGGGCGCGGGCTACCTGCGCTGGCTGGACGGCATCCTGATGCGCTTCATGGACGGCATCATGGCGATTCCGGCGATCCTCATCGCCATCGCGCTGGTGGCGCTCTGGCGCGGCAGCATCGTCACGGTGGTGATCGCCATCGCGATACCGGAAATCCCGCGCGTCACGCGCCTGGTCCGGTCGCTGGTGCTCACCATCCGCGAGGAGCCGTACGTCGAAGCGGCGATCGCGCTGGGCACGCCGACCTGGAAAATCCTGTTCGGCCACATCCTGCCCAACTGCGTCGCGCCGCTGATCGTGCAGGGCACGTTCACCTGCGCGTTCGCGATCCTGGTGGAAGCGGTGCTCTCCTTCCTCGGCGTGGGCCTGCCGCCCGACATTCCGACCTGGGGCAACATCATGGCCGAGGGGCGCGCGCAGTTCGTCTCCTTCCCGCACAACGTCTTTTTCCCCGGCATCTTCCTCGCGGTCACGGTGCTTGCCGTGAACATCCTGGGCGACGGCCTGCGCGACACGCTCGATCCGAAGATGGCGAAGCGCGTATGAACGCCCTTGAAGTTACGGACCTGAGCATTGCCTTGCCCTCGGGATCAGATCGCCCGCATGCCGTCTCGAATGTCTCGTTCACGGTGGGACGCGGCGAAATCGTCTGCCTGGTGGGCGAATCGGGCTCGGGCAAGTCGGTGATCGCGCAAGGCGTGATGGGCCTGCTGCCGAGGAACCTGGCGGTTGCCGCGGGCACGATTTCGCTGCTGGATGAAAACATCACCCGGGCAAAGGAAGCCCGCCTGCGTCAGCTGCGCGCGACGCGCATGTCGATGATCTTCCAGGAGCCGATGACCGCGCTCAACCCGGTGATGACCTGCGGCGGCCAGATCGACGAGGTGTTGCGCTTTCACACCGGATTTTCTTCGATCGAAAGAAAAAAGAAAATCCTGGAAATCATCCGCGAAGTCTCGCTGCCGGAGCCGGAGCGCATCGTCGCCTCCTACCCGCACCAGCTCTCGGGCGGGCAGCGCCAGCGCATCATGATCGCCATGGCGCTGGTGCTGGAACCGGCGCTGCTGATCGCCGACGAGCCGACGACGGCGCTGGATGTAACTACGCAAGCCCAGATTTTGGGTTTAATTATTCAACTACAGAAAAAACATGGGACAGGCGTTCTATTCATCACCCACGACTTCGGCGTGGTGTCGGAGATCGCGCACCGCGTCGCGGTGCTGCGCCTGGGCGAGCTGGTCGAGCTCGGCACGCGCGACGAGGTGCTGAAGCGCCCACAGCACGAGTACACGAAGATGCTGATCGGCGCGGTGCCGACGCTGATTCCGAAAACCCGGCCGCACGGGCTCGCGGCGGGTGCGGATTCGCCGGTGGTCCTCGAAACGAAAAATCTTTCCAAGACCTATGCCGAACGCGGCTGGTTCGGTTCGCGCCGCGAAGTGCACGCCGCCGTGGACGTCAACCTGGAGCTGCGGCGCGGCCAGACGCTCGGCATCGTCGGTGAATCCGGATCGGGCAAGTCCACCGTCGCGCGCTGCATCGTGCGCCTGGTGGATCCGAGCGCGGGCGAGATCCGCATCAGCGGCACGGAGATCGCGACCATGGGCGCGGCCGCGCTGCGGCCCTTGCGGCGCAAGGTGCAGATCGTGTTCCAGGACCCCTACCGTTCGCTAAATCCGCGGCGCACGGTGGGCGAAGCCATCATCGAAGGGCCGCTGAACTACGGCATCGGGCGCGCGGCGGCAATGGAGCGCGCGGTGAAGCTGCTCGAACTGGTGCGCATGGATGCCTCGGCGCTGCCGCGCTATCCGCACCAGTTCTCCGGCGGCCAGCGCCAGCGCATCTGCATCGCGCGCGCGCTGGCGATGGAACCCGAACTGCTGGTCGCCGACGAAGCGGTCTCGGCGCTGGACGTCTCGGTCCAGGCGCAGGTGCTGCAGCTGCTGGAGGAGATCCGCACCCGGCTGAACCTGGCGATGCTGTTCATCACCCACGACCTGCGCGTCGCGGCGCAGGTCTGCGACCAGGTCGCGGTGATGTCGCAGGGCCGGGTGGTCGAGTACGGGCCGGCCGAGGAGATTTTCCTGCGCCCGCAGCACGAGTACACCCGCGCCCTGTTCGATGCCGCGCCCGGGCGCGGGTTTGCGTTCGGTTCCACGTAAAATTCGATGCATGGATCGACTCGACAGGACGCGGATCGACGTTCCGGGACTTGCGGTCCGGGTCATGGATCGCTGTACCTCGACCAATGCCTTGTTGTCGGCTGAAAAAACAGATTTGCCTGCCCTCCTCGCCGCCGAGGAACAGACCGCGGGGCGCGGCCGGCACGGACGGCGCTGGCGCTCCGCGCGCGGCGCTGGCGCGACCTTCTCGATCCGGCTGCGGATGCGCTGCGAGCAGCGCCGGCTCGCCGGGCTGTCGGTCGAGGTGGGCCTGTCCGCGGCACGCGCGCTGCGCCGGCTCGGCGCGCGCGGCGTCGCGGTGAAGTGGCCAAACGACTTGTTTGTGAATCGTCGCAAGCTCGGCGGCATCCTGATCGAAACGCGGCCTGCACCGCGGGAAACGCGGCCTGGCCAGCGTTCGTCCGCACCCGGCAGCGTGGTGATCGTCGGGATCGGCATCAATTGCCGCGCGCAGCCGCGGCTCGGCGCGCGCCTGGGCCGGGGCGTCGCCGCGCTGGACGAGGTGCTGCGGCGCCCGGTGTCGCGCAACGCGGTCATCGAGGCGGTCGCGCGCGAAGTGCTAGTCGCGCTGTCCGCTTGGAACCGAGCATGGGAACGAACCGGGGAGCAATACCAGAGGCAAGCCGCATGATCCTCGCCATCGACGCCGGCAATTCGCGCGTGAAATGGGGCTGGTTCGAAGAGGCTGACAAAAATGGCGGCTGGTCGAGCGTCGCCACCGTGTCGCTGATCGAGTTCGCCGCCTCGAGCGACCACGTCAACCCGTTCTCCGCGACGCACGAGAATCCGTCGCGCATCATCATTTCGAACGTCGCCGGCGAAGGCGCGCACCAGCTGATCGTGAACTGGACTCGCATCTTCGACGCCGAGCCGCTTTGGCTGAAGGGAGAAGCGCAAGGCTGCGGCGTGCGCAACGGCTACGAGTCCCCCGAGCAGCTGGGCCCTGACCGCTGGGCAGCGCTGATCGCCGCGCGCGCGCTCGAGCCCGGCCGCGCCTGCCTGGTGGTGAACGCCGGCACCGCGACCACCGTCGACGCCTTGTCGGCGGAGGGCGAATTCCTCGGCGGCCTGATCCTGCCCGGGGTCGACCTGATGCGCTTCGTGCTGCACGAGCACACCGGCCGCCTGCCGCTGCAGGAGGGACGCTTCGTCAAGGCGCCGCGCAACACGGTGGACGCGATCGAGACCGGCTGCCGCCACGCCCAGGCGGGCGCGGTGGAGCGCATGCATCGAGTGCTGGGTGGAGAAAGCACCTGCCTGATTTCCGGCGGGGGCGGTCCGGCCTTGATCGAGAAGCTCGCACTGCCCTGCCGCTACGTCGAGAATCTGGTGCTCGAAGGCCTCGCCTGCATTGGAAGGGCCTGAGCCGATGAGGGCGCTGTTCCTGCTGCTGGTGGCCGCGAACCTCGCGCTGTTCGCCTGGTCGCGCTACTACGCCGCGCCCGACGGCGCCTCCGACCCCGAACCGGCGCGCCGGCAGGTCACGCCAGAGATCATCCGCCTGCTCGCCGGACCCGAACTGGCCGGCCTGCCGTTGCTGAAACCAAGGCCGTCAACCGATCCTGCGCCAGCCGGCGCGACCGGCAGTTGCGCCGAATGGGGCGGATTCTCCGTCGCGGAATCTCCGCGCGCCGAACAGGCGCTCGAACCCCTCGCGCTGGGCGCGCGGCTGTCGCAGCGGCGCAGCGAGGAGAAGGCCGGCTGGTGGGTGTTCATTCCGCCGCAGGGCAACCGGCCCGCGGCGCAGAAGAAGACCGCCGAGCTGAAGGCGCTCGGCATCGACGACTACTTCATCCTGCAGGAAGAAAACAACATGCGCTGGGCCGTTTCCCTGGGCGTGTTCAGCAGCGAGGACGCGGCCAAGGCGCGCCTCGAAGCGCTGCGCGCCAAGGGCGTGCGCAGCGCCCAGAGCGGCGAGCGAGACACGCTAGTCACCAAGATCTGGCTCCAGGTGCGCGGCGCGGATGCCGCGCTGC
The DNA here is from genome assembly GCA_031409355.1 of Betaproteobacteria bacterium. Lineage (GTDB taxonomy): Bacteria > Pseudomonadota > Gammaproteobacteria > Burkholderiales > SG8-39 > RBG-16-66-20. The sequence continues at coordinate 11,342 of JANNXB010000317.1, forward strand.
AGGCGAGGCTAAAGGAGATCGCCAAGTCGCTGCCGGGCACCGAGCTGCGCGAATGCCAATGAACATCTGGCTCGCAATATTCCTTGCGGCGGCGGCGCCGGTTGCCTGGGCGCAGAGCAAGCTGCCACCCTGCCCCGGCCACTACGCGGCGAACAAGTGGTCGAACTGCTTTGGCTCGCACATGACGGAGACCGCGGCGCGCTATAGCGGCGAGTGGCTGAATGACAAGTTCGAGGGATTCGGCACTTACCGCTACCGCAACGGCGCGAAATACGTCGGCCAATTCAGCAACAACCGGCGCAACGGGCAAGGCACGTTCACCTTCCAGGACGGCGCGACCTACGTCGGCGGCTACAAGGACGACCTGCGCAGCGGCAAGGGGACCTTCACCTACCCCAACGGCGTGAAGTTCGTCGGCGAGTACCGGGACGACAAGCGCAACGGACCCGGCATCGAATATGGCGCCGACGGCAAGGTGCTGCGCTCGGGGACCTGGAAGAACGACGCGCTGGAAACTAGCCGATAGGAATCGCGCCGCCGGGCACGTGCTGCGCCACCAGTTCAAGCAGCCGGTCGGCGCGCACCGGCTTGGTCAGGTAGCCGACCGCACCCAGTTCCTTGCCGCGGTGATCGCCGTCCTCGAACGAGGTCAGGAAGATCACCGGGATCATAGGCAGCGTGGTGTCGGATTTAAGCGCGGCGACGAACTCGAAGCCATCCATGTGCGGCATGTTGACGTCCGACAGGATGAGGTCGGGAGGATTCTTCAATACCTGATAGCCGGCGCTGATGCCGTCGGGCGCGGTGCTGACCTCGTAGCCGGCCGCCGCGAGATGCATGCGCAGCAGCTCGCGCAGGCTCTCGTCGTCGTCGACCACCAGGATTTTCGCTGCCATCGTTGATCGCGCCGCACCCGCCGCCGGGGCGCTGATCCGCTACTTGCAGGCCTGCTGCACCGCCTGCCGTGCCTTGGCGACTTCCTGCGCCACCTGGTTCTCGTCCATGTAGTAGCGCTCGCCGCTGGGATTGGTGCGCGCGATGCGCTGGCCGCTTTCCAGCGAGCGCAGGTATTCCCTGGTCCGCTCGCAGCCCTCGCCCTTCTCCGATTTCGCCTGTTGCTCCTGCTCGGACTTTTTGCCGGCCTTTTCCGCGTCCTGCCGGCGCTTGCGGTATTCCTGCTCCTGCTCGGCCGAAGTCAGGGGGCCCTTCTTCGCGTCGCTTGCGCCCGACGCGGGCGCGGGGGCCGCACTGCCCGACTGGGGCGCCTTGACGGACGAGGTCTTCGAGCCGGGCGGAGGCGTGTCGCCGTAGCGGACCTTGCCGTCCTTGTCGACCCACTTGTACATCTGCGCGGTGGCGCTACTGGCGGCAAGCAGCATCGCCAGGAAAATCCAGGCTGCTTTCATTGCGGGCCTCCGGATCGGTTTTGTCATCGTTGCATTCTACCGCCTGGCACCCGGTGCTATGATTGTTCCATGCATCGGCAGGGCATTCTGGCGGTATTGCTGCTCGCTTCAACATGCGTCAACGCGCAGGCCTACCGCTGGGTTGACGACAAGGGCCGCATCCAGTTCGGCGACAACCCTCCGGCGAACGCGAAATCGGTGAGAAAGACCGATCCCAAGGCCGATGCCAGGACCGGGGCCCCCGCCGAGGCGGCGCAGCCGGTGCCCTTCGAGGTTCAGCAGGCGCGAAAGGATTTTCCGGTCACGCTTTACACCGCGCCGATCTGCAAGCAGCCCTGCGACATGGCGCGCGCGGCGCTAAACAAGCGCGGCGTGCCCTTCACCGAGGTGCAGGTCTGGAACCCCGAGACCCTCGAGCAGCTGAAATCCAAGGCGGGCTCGGACAACGTGCCGGCCCTCGTGGTCGGACGTTCGGCGCAGAGCGGTTTCGAGCAGACCAGGTACGACAGCCTGCTCGATTCGGCCGGCTACCCGAAACTGGGCGCCGCGCCCGCGCGCTCGCAGCGCGCTCCCTCGCCCCCAGAAGGCTATGAGCCGCCGCCAAAAGCGGAACCCGCGCAGTCCGAAGCGGACACGGGTGTGAAGGCTGGCCCCTACGACACGAGCAGGCTGCCGTCCAACCGGCCTGATGGGCCCGGTCCCTACGACACGAGCAAGCTGCCGGCCAACCGCAGCGACAAGCCCGGGCGGTACCTGGCCCCGGGCGGCGAGAAATAGCGCCTCGGCCTGCTGCAGGAAGTATTGGTGCTGATGCCCCGACTCGAACGGGGGACCTACTGATTACGAATCAGTTGCTCTACCAACTGAGCTACATCAGCGTATCGCCGGATCGGACTGCGCAAGCCTGCGGGAGCGGATTATACGCCGCGCCGCGGGGCGTTCAGCGCTGCGCCGTGCCCTCCGGCGTGCGGGCGATACAGCTTCCAGTCCGCGCGCAATCCGGATAGAACGGCACTTCGATCGTCTTCACGCTCCCGACCGGGACGCCGTTGCGCACCGCCGGCCGGAATCTGAGCTCCTGTACCGCTTCCAATGCTGCGTCTTCGAATATGCCGGGGGGCTGCGCATCCACCACCGAGGCGTCGCGCAACATCCCCTGATGGTCGATCTTCAGCCTGAGCGTGACGATGCCGCTCTGATTGGAAGCGAACGCGCGTTCCGGATAAACCAGGTTGACTTCGTTTAGCGGCGCCGCACGCTCGTCCAGGTCGCTGGCACGAAAATAGAACTCGACGCTCGGCAGACCGGTCGCCTGTGCCTGCGCCTGCGCCACGGCGGGAACGACGGCGGGTTCCGGCACGCGTGGCAGCGGCAACTCCCCCACCTGCGGGGAATCCTGCGGCGTTGAGGCGGCAATGCGCGCGGTCAGCGGCTGGCCGGCAAGCAGCGACACCTCTCCCCGCCCCAGCGTCAGCGGCACGTGGGCGAGCACCGCGAAATGCGCGCCCGCCGATACCGCTACTGCCAGGGCAAGCCGCTCCGCCGCCGCCATGCGCATGTCGGCGAAGCGCTTCAGTCGATTTCCTTGTACCAGAACTTGCGCAGCCGCGAGAACAGCACCGAGCCTGGCGCAAGGGAGCAGGAGGCGCCGTAGCAGACCACGGCCGAGGCCACGTTATCGCTGCCGCCCGTCGAAGCTCCCGCGCCTATCTTGAGCTGGCCGCCCGAGATTGTGCCGCCCACGCCTACCCCGGTGCCGCTGGTCGAACCGGTGCCGCTGGCGCCGCCCAGTCCGACGAATACCAGCACCGGCGAGGGCAGGAAGCCGCCGCCCACGTACAGCGTCGAGAGCGCCGTACCGTTGTACGCCGTGCCGTCCAGGAAATTCACTGTGTACTGCCGCGCCACCCCGAGGTTCGGCGAACAGGAGCCGCCGCCGGCGCTCGCCGAAGGCTGGTTGGTGCCGAACTGCACTATGCCGCCACCCGAGGCGAGCGTCGAGCCGACCTGCTTTTCGCCCGCGGCCAGCGTGATGAACCAGCCGGTGTTGGTCGTGTCCGCAAGCGCATTGGAGGTATTCAGGGACGCCGACGTGCCGCCAACCACGAGCTCCGGCGCCGTGCCACTGCAG
>JANNXB010000318.1:0-3611 GCA_031409355.1 Betaproteobacteria bacterium
AGCGGAATGCCCGCCTGCGCGAGCGACACGCGATAGGCCCCCACCGCCGCGGCAATCTTCAAGCGGTCGTTCTCCCAGCGCCCGGGATGCAGGTGCGGCGTGACATGCGCCTCAGTGATCCCGTTCGCCACCGCAATGCGCGCCATCTCGAGCGCTTCCTCGAACGTCGCCGGCCCGTCGTCGATGCCCGGCAGCAGGTGGCAGTGAAGGTCAATCATGGGAAAAAATAGGGACAGACCACGTTTTTCCTGGTGGAAAAACGTGGTCTGTCCCTATTTTTTGGGGGTGTAGCCGTAGCCGTACTTCTTGTTGTAGTAGCGCTTGCCGTAGCCGCTGTACTCGCCGTAGTAGCGGTCGGCACGCAGCGCGTCGAGCTGGTTTAGCACCACGCCGAGGATCGGCGCATTCACGCGCCGCAGGCGCTTGATGCCCATGCGCGCGAGCGGGTAGGGCGTGTCGTCGGCCTTGACCACGTACACCACGTCGGTGGCGATGTTCGAGAGCACCAGCGCGTCGCTCACCAGCTGCACCGGCGGGCTGTCGATGACGATCACGTCGAAGGCCGCGGCGAGCTTCTCCATCGCGTCGGTGAAGCGGTGCGAGGCGAGCAGCTCCAGCGGGTTGGGCGGGATGCGGCCCGCCGGCAGCACCGAGAGCTGTCCGCCATTCTCCACCGGGTAGATGCAGCGCTCCATCGGCGCTTCGCCGGTCACCAGCTGCGACAGGCCGGCGAGGTTGTTATTGGTCCCGCCCAGCACGCGGCCGATCTTCGGCCGGCGCATGTCGGCGTCGATCAGCAGCGTCTTCTTCACCTGCCCCAGCGCGAAGGCGAGGTTTGCGGCCACCGTCGTCTTGCCTTCCTCCGGCACCGAGGAGGTCACCAGCACGATCTTCCTCGGCGAATCGATCGACGACAGCATCACGCCGCTGCGGATGGTGCGGATCGCCTCGGCGAAGGAAGTCTGCGGGTCTTCGAGGAACACGCGCTCTAGCTGCACGCCCTTTTTCACGCGCGTGATGTTGAGCACCCCCAGCACCGGTACGCCGAGGCGCGTTTCCACCTCGTGGGTGGTCTTCACCGTGTTGTCGAGCCGCTCTAGCAGCAGCGCGAGCGTGATCGCCAGCAGCAGCGCGGCGAGCAGCGACAGCCCCACGATCAGGCGCTTGTTCGGGCCCGAAGGGCTCGCCGGCAGGATCGCCGGATCCACCACGCGCGCGATCGGGCTGTGCATCTCGCCGGAGATGTTGGTTTCCTTGTAGCGCTGCATGAACATGTCGTAGAACTGGCGGCTGGTGGCCACCTCGCGCTCCAGCGCCGCGAGCTGGAACTCCTTGCGGTTCAGGTTCTGCACGTCGTTCCTGGCGGTGCCCAGCGTGCGCTCGATGGCGGCCTCGTTGGCGCGCGCCGATTCGTACTCGCGCGTCACCGTCTGCACCGCGCCGGCCAGGCCGCGGCGCGCCGCCTCGCGCGCCGACTTGAGCTCGGAATCGGCGGTCACCATGCGCGGATGCTCGGCGCCGTAGCGCTTGGAAGCGTCGGCGTGGCGCTTCTCCGCCTCGGCTTCGTCGGCGCGCAGCTTTAGCACCAGCGGGTATTTCTGGATCGCGGGCAGGCTCTCGAGCGCCTCCTGCGACTTGCCCTGCGCCAGCGCGGTCACTTGCTGGTAGGCGTACTCCGCCTCGCTGCGGCGCCGGCGGGCGTCTGTCAGGGACGTGGTCTGCGCCTCAACCTGCGAAGCCACGCCCGCCTGGGACGACGCCTTGCTGTCGAGGATCTTCTCGCGCTCGCGGTAGGACTGCAGCGCCTGCTCGGCCTCGGCCACCTTCTTCTTCAGGCCCGCGGTCTGGCCGGTGAGGAAAGCGCTCGCCTTGCGGTTCATCTGCATGCGCGACTCGAGGTCCGACTCGATGTAGATGTCGGCCAGAGCGTTGGGCACGGCCATGGCGAGTTCCGGGTCGTTCGAATCGAAGCTGATGCGCATCAGCTGGCTGTTGCGCACCAGCTGCAGGCTGAGGCCGGTCTGCAGCTCGCGGATCACGCCGCGCTCGACCTGGTCGGCCGTGAGCGGGGCAGCGTCCTGCTTGCCGAGGAAAGCCTTCGGCAGCCATTTTTCGTAGAACGCCGGCGGCTGCGCGCCCGGCTTGAACTGGGCGTGTTCCGCGAGCTTTAGCTGGCGCACCAGCCGCGCCGCGAGTTCGCGGGACTTGAGAATCTCGAGCTGTGTCTGGTAATACTGGACCGTACTCGTGCTGAGCGAGCTGTAGACCTCCTCGATGGAGACGATCTTGGGCTTGTTCGCCTCCACCAGCAGCGTGACGGTGGAACGGTAGACCGGCGGCAGGCCGGAAGCGACAAACGCCGCGAGTATTCCCACGGCCGCCACCAGCGCGAGGATGCGCCACTTGTTGCGATTGATGGCGCGCCAGTAGCGCACCAGGTCGAGCGTCTCGTGCTCGTCCTCCGGGTTGCCCAGCAGGGGCTGCAAGGGCAGTTCGCGCTCGGCGGCGATGTTCACGGTGCTGCTCGCTTGCTCAGAAGAAGCTCTCTTCCACGGTGATGATGTCCCCGGGGTGCACCGTCTCGTCCTGGCTGATGCGGATTGACTTCTGGCTGCGGTCGTTGTCGCGGATCACGAAGATCTTTTCCTTGGAGGCGCGCTCCTTGAAGCCGCCGGCCAGCGAGATCGCCTTGCGCACCGTGAGCCCGGGGATGTAGGCGTAGCCGCCGGGCTTTTCCACCTGGCCGTTGATGAAGAAATTGCGGTAGTCGTTGATCGTCACGGTGACCTGCGGATTGACGAGGTAGCGGCCCTTCAAGCCGTCGCGGATGAAACCTTCCAGTTCGGCCACCGTCTTGCCGAAGAGCTTGATCTCGCCCAGGATCGGGTACGAAATCGTGGCCGCGTCCGACAGGCGGATTTTTTCCCGCTTCAGGTCATCTTCGCCCAGCACCTGGATCGAAATCACGTCGCCGGATCCGAGCCGGTAGTTCGAGATGGAGTCGCTTTGCGCGAGTGCCGCGCTGACAGCCGCCAGCGCGAACGCGAGGGCGCCAAGCAGGCGGAAAAGGGCGGATGAGGGCGTCCAGGGAAGCATCTGGCAACCGCAGGTATAAGGGCCTGAAAGTATAGCAAGAACGCTTCCCGGCGCCCGCGCCGCTGACGCTCTTTACAGCTCCTTACAGAGTGGCGCCCACCGTGAATAGCAGCAGGTTGCGCTTGTAATTGAAGTTGCTGGTGTTCGAATCCCGCTCGGTATGGGTGTATTCCGCGCCCAGCTTCAGCCAGCGGCGGAAGTCGTACGCCACCTTCAGGCCGAACGAACCGGTGTCGTCCTTGCGCGTGATACCCGCGCCCTGGAAGGCGTCGTTGCGCAGGCTGGCGAGCGCCTGGGTGCGCAGGCGCGAACTCCAGGCGTGGCTCCAGGTGACGCCGTAGTTCGTCCCCACCACCGTATCGCCGACGCCCGTGGATTCGCCGGTCTGCTTGCTGGTGACGAAGTCGAACACCGAGTAGGTCAGGGGGCTCCAGCGCACGCCCACGTCCCAGCTGCTGCCGGAAAAATCCTGCCGCGCCGCCGAATCAAATTTCTTGGTCTGGTGGCCGAACTTG
>JANNXB010000319.1:0-5610 GCA_031409355.1 Betaproteobacteria bacterium
CTGGTGCTGCTCGCGGCGATCTGGGGCGCCGCATTCATCTTCCTGCGCGTCGCCGCGCCGGTGCTCGGACCCGCATGGACCTCGGAAGTGCGCGTGCTGCTCGGCGGTCTCGCGCTCCTGGCCTGGTTCCGCCTGACCGGCTTCGACCCGGGCCTGCGGCGCCATGCGCGCTTCTACCTGCTCATCGGCACCGTGAATATCGCCGTGCCCTTCGCCCTCTATTCCTACGCGGCCATGCACGCGCAGGCATCGCTCCTGTCGATCGTCAACGCCATGGCGCCGATCTTCGGCCTGGCCTGGAGCGCCGCATTCGGCGACGAACGCATTACCCTGCGCAAGGCGGCCGGGCTCGTCCTGGGCGTGGCAGGCGTCGCCCTGATCGCGCAGCCTCCCGGCACCGTTCCGGACCCGCTTTTCCTGGCGGCCGTGGCCGCCGCACTCGGCGCGTGCTGCTGCTACGGGCTTACGGGCGTGCTGATGAAGCGATTCGCTTCCGGTGCCTCGCCCCGGGGAATGGCGGCCGGCAACCAGCTTGCCGCAGCGCTGGTGCTGCTGCCGCTTCTGCCCCTCCTGCCACCGCTGGCGGCGCCCTCGGCGCTGGTCGTCGCCAACCTTCTTGCCCTCGCGCTGCTGGCGAGCGGCGTCGCCTTCCTGCTTTACTTTCGCCTGATCGCGGACATCGGCGCGACACGCGCGCTCACCGTCACCTACCTGATTCCGCTCTTCGGCATATTCTGGGGCTGGTTGTTCCTCGGCGAATCTCTTCCCGCGAGCGCACTGGCGGGCGGGGTGCTGATCGTTGCGGGGACCGTGCTGGTAACGCGCGGATAGAATTGCGGGTTCATGCTCGCCTATCCCAATCTTTTCCGACCGCTCGACCTGCCTGGCGCAACGCTGCCCAATCGCATCCTGATGGGCTCCATGCATACGGGCCTGGAAGCGCGGCCCGACGGCATGCCGCGCCTGGCCGCTTTCTACGCCGAACGCGCGCGCGGCGGAGTCGCGCTCATCGTCACTGGCGGCTTCGCGCCGAACGACGCGGGCGAACTTAGCCCGCACCGCGCGCAGATGAGCACCAAGGAGGACGCACAGCGCCACGCCATCGTCCCGAAGGCGGTGCACGACGCCGGTGGCAGGATCGTGCTGCAGCTGCTGCACTCCGGACGCTACGGCTTTCACCAGAACATCGTCGCGCCCTCGCCCATCAAGTCCGGGATCAATCCCAATCCGCCGCGCGAGATGGGCGCGCCGGAAATCGAGCAGACCATCGCTGATTTCGTGCGCGCCGCGGTGCTCGCGCAGACGGCCGGCTACGACGGCGTCGAGATCATGGGTTCGGAGGGCTACCTCATCACGCAGTTCCTCGCGCTGCGCACCAACCAGCGCCAGGACGACTGGGGCGGCTCGCTCGACAACCGCATGCGCTTCGCCTGCGAGATCGTGCGCCAGGTGCGCGTCGCCACGGGTCCGGACTTCATCATCGTGTTCCGCATCTCCGCGCTCGAGCTGGTGGAAGGCGGTCTAAGCGGTGCGGAAACAGTGCTGCTGGCAAAGGCGATCGAGCAGGCCGGCGCCACGATCCTCAATACCGGCATCGGCTGGCACGAGGCACGCATCCCGACCATCGCGCAGGCGGTGCCGCGCGCCGGCTTCGCCTGGGCCGCGCGGCGCATCAAGGAAGCGGTGAAGATTCCGGTGGTCGCCTCGAACCGGATCAACGCGCCCGAGATCGCGGAAGACATCCTCGCGCGCGGCGACGCGGACATGGTCTCGCTCGCGCGCGCCATGCTCGCGGACGCGGAGTTCGCCAGCAAGGCGAAGGCGGGCGACCGCGCCGGCATCAACATCTGCATCGCCTGCAACCAGGCCTGCCTCGACCATTACTTCATCGGCCAGCCGGCGAGCTGTGTGGTGAATCCGCGAGCAGGACGGGAAAGCAAACTGGTCTACCTGAAAACCACGAAGAAGAAACGCATTGCCGTGGTCGGCGGCGGTCCGGCCGGACTGTCCTGCGCCGCGGTGGCGGGCGAGCGCGGCCACGAAGTCGTGCTGTTCGAGAAGGCCGCCGAACTCGGCGGCCAGTTCAATCTGGCCAAGCGCATTCCAGGGAAGCAGGAATTCGCCGAGTCGGTTGCCTACTACGCCGAGCGCCTGCGGCGCGCCGGCGTGCAGGTCCGCCTGAACCACACGGCGGGCCAGGCCGACCTCGCCGGCTTCGATGAGGTGATCCTTGCCAGCGGCATCGAGCCGCGCAAGCCGGCGATTCCGGGCATCGAGCACGAAAGCGTGGTCGGCTATGTGGACCTACTCACGGGCAAGGCGCAGGCGGGGAAGAACGTGGTGATCATCGGCGCCGGCGGCATCGGCTTCGATGTAGCACTCTACCTGCTCGAGCGGTCCAGCCGCTCTGCGCTGGTAACGGTGGATTTCAACAAGCATTGGGGCATTTCCGAGGAGTCTTCCCTTGCCGGCGGCCTTTCCCCTGCAGGAATGGAAAAGCCCCATGAAAGTTTCAAGGTCACCATGCTAAAACGCTCCGCCACCCCCTTCGGCAGCACGCTCGGACGCACCACCGGCTGGGTGCACCGCGCGGAGCTGCAGCGCAACGGCGTCAAGATGATCAAGGGCGTGGAGTACCGGAAAATCGACGACGCGGGTGTGCACATCACTGTGGACGGCAAGGAGAGCGTCATCCCGGCGGACACGGTCGTGCTTTGCGCCGGGCAGGAACCGAAAAGGGAACTGGAAGCAGCGCACATGATCGGCGGTGCGAAAGAGGCCGGCGAACTGGACGCCAAGCGCGCCATGCGCGAGGGCGCCGAACTGGCGGCGAGGCTCTGATGGCGACATCCTGGAAGATGAAAGCCAAACTGCTGGCGCGCTCGCGCGACCTCGGTTTCGTGCGCGATGCGCTGGCGCCGTTCGATCCGGCGATCCGCTCGATCGAGTGGCAGGGCATGCAGCTCCACTACCGCCCCGGCTCGAGCGATCCCTGGGCGCTCTACAACCACCTGATGAAGCCGCGCGAGCGCGACGAGTACGCCCCGCCCCGCGAAATGCCGCTGCGCCCGGAGGACGTGAAGACGGTGCTCGACATCGGCGCCAACGTCGGCGCCACCGCGCTCTATTTCTCGCATATCTTCCCCAACGCGCAGATCTACGCCTTCGAGCCCGCGCCCGACAATTTCGCGGTGCTGGAGCGCAATATCGCCAACTCGAAACGCATCCGCGGCTTCAATTTCGGCCTCGGCGCCGAGGACGCAACGCTGGAGCTTTTCCACAGCGACAATCCGCTCAACTTCGGCGGCTACAGCCTGCACCCGGCGGGCAGCGACACCTCGAAGAAGACCAGGATCCGGGTCAGGAACGTCGCCGCGGTCCTGGCGGAGCTTGCGCTGACGGGCGTGGACGTTGTGAAGGTCGACACAGAGGGCGCGGAGTGGGACATCCTCACCGCGTTCCCGGAAGGCGTCCTGCGAACGGCGACGTACATCACGGGCGAGCTGCACGGCAACAAGGACTTCGCGCTGCTGGAATACCTGTCGCCCTGGTTCGACGTGGGCCTGCGCAAGAAACTGTCGAGCCGGCTGTTCAATTTCCAGGCAGTTCCGAAGAACGGCGCTAAAAAAGCGTAGCCCTGCCGTACACTAGCGGCATGGGGACAGTCGTCGCATTGACGGGGCAGATCGGCGGGGCGAAGCTGGTGGACGGCCTGTACCGGCTGCGCGGCAAGGACCTCGCCGCCATCGTCAACACCGGCGACGACTACGACCACCTGACGCTGCGCTTTTCGCCGGACATCGATACCGTGCTCTACGTGCTCTCCGGCATGGCGAGCCCCGCGGCCCCCTGGGAACCCGCCGGCGAAAGCCAGGCGCTGTTCGCCACGCTGAAGCAGTTCGGCGGCCCGGGGGAACTGACGCTCGGCGACAAGTCGCTTGCCGCGCCGCTGCTGCGCACCGCCTGGCTCGCCGAGGACCGGCGCCTCACCGCCATCACCCTGGATTTCTGCAAGCAGCTCGGCATCGGCGCGCGCGTGCTGCCCATGAGCGACGACCCGATACGCACCTACGTGCTCACGGACGACGGCGAGGTGTCGTTCCAGGAATACTTCACCACGCTCGCCTGCGAGCCGGTGGTGAAGGGCTTTCACTATGCCGGCGCCGAGGATGCGATGCTCACGCCGGAGATCACCGACGCGCTCGATTCGGAAGACCTCGAGGCAGTGGTCATCTGCCCGTCCAACCCCTACCACACCATCCGCCCGATCCTCGAAGTTCCCGGCATGCGGGAACTCGTGCGCAAGCGCAAGGCGCCGGTCATCGCGGTGACGCCGATCGTCGGCGGGCGCGCGCTCAAGGGCTCGGCCGGCAAGATCATGAGCGAACTGCGCCACGAGGCTTCCGCGCGGCGGGTGGCGCTCGAGTACCTGAAGCTGATCGACGGTTTCGTCATCGATACCACGGACGCCGCCGGCGCCGATGACGTGCGCGCTAGCGGGATCGAAGTCCTCGTCGCCAACACCGTGATGCGCACGGTGGAAGACCGCACCGCGCTCGCCAGCGCGGTGCTTGCGTTCGCCCAACAGATCCGCGAACGGCGCCTGCAGGAAGCTTGAGCCGTATGAACGCCGGCGCGCGCCCGCTGCTGCCCGCGAAAGAAGCAAGCGAACTCTTTGGCCGCATCGCCGGGAATATCGAGAAGGTGATGCGCGGCAGCCACGACGGGGTGCGCAAGCTGCTTGCCGCATTTGCCTCCGGCGGCCATGTGCTGATCGAGGACTACCCCGGCACCGGCAAGACGACGCTCGCGAAGAGCCTTGCCGCGTCGGTCGGCGCCCGCTTCACGCGGGTGCAGTTCACGCCGGACCTGCTGCCCTCGGACATCCTGGGCGTGTCGGTCTTCAACCAGAAGGAGCAGACTTTCGAGTTCCGGGAAGGCCCGGTGTTCACCTCGATCCTGCTGGCGGATGAAATCAACCGCGCCTCGCCCCGCACCCAGTCCGCGCTGCTCGAAGTGATGGCCGAGGGCCAGGTTTCGGTCGAAGGCCGCACCCACGTCATGGACGGCCTGTTCTTCGTCGTCGCGACGCAGAACCCGGTCGAGTTCCGCGGCACCTATCCGCTGCCCGAGGCGCAGATGGACCGCTTCGCCATGTGCATCGCGCTGGGTTACGTCGATGCCGATGTGGAAGCCGAAGTGCTCGCGGCGCAGGAGCTGGGGCATCCGCTCGCCGCGCTGCGCGCGATCGCGAGCCGCGAGGAGGTGCTCGCGCTGAAGGAGCGCGTGCGGCACGTGCGGCTCGCCGCCGAGCTGCGCCGCTATGTGGTGGAGATCGTGCGGCGCACCCGCAGCCTGCCTGCGATCCAGCTCGGCTGCGGCCCGCGCGCCTCGATCGCGCTCGCCAATGCCGCCAAGGCCCTGGCGCTCTTCGACGGCGAGGAGTACGTCAGGCCGGAGCACCTGCACGAACTCGCCGTGCCGGTGCTCGCGCACCGCATGGTCCTCGACCCGCAGGCGAAATTCGCCGGCACCACCGCCGCGGCGCTGGTTGCCGACCTCCTGCGCGAGGTGCCGGTACCAGCATAGGAGAGGAAAATGCGGCGCCTT
>JANNXB010000320.1:0-4539 GCA_031409355.1 Betaproteobacteria bacterium
CGACACCGGACTGCTGCACCACCTGCTGAACATCGCTTCGCTCAAGGTCCTGGATGCTCACCCCGCGCGCGGCGCAAGCTGGGAAACCTTCGTGCTGGAGGAGATCGTGCGCCGCGAGAAGCTCGCGCACCCCTTTTCCCAAGCCTACTTCTGGCGCACCCACGCGGGCGCCGAGATTGATCTGCTGCTCGACCGCGGTAACCGCCGCCTCGCGCTGGAGATCAAGGCGGGCAGCGGGCGCAGCGCCTACCTCGCGCGCGGCCTTGCCGCGGCCGCGGCGGACGCCAAGGCGCACGCGAGCTGGATCGTCGATCAGGCGCAGGGCGAACAAACCTACCGCAACCGTGTGCGCTGCCGCAACTTCGCTGACGACCTCGCCTGGCTGCCGCGCTGAACGGCAAAAAAACGGGCGCTAGGCGCGCCCCAGGTGAGCCTCGATCCGCCGGGCAAACTCATCCAGCTCATCCAGCTTGGTCTTGAGAACCTCTTCAACGATTCTCAAATCCACCTGCAAATAGCCATGCACCAGGACATTGCGAAAACCGGCGATCGGCCGCAGGCGAACCGCAAACGCCGCGGGGAGCACAGCGAGCTCGGCAAGCCGGTCGATGGCTGTGGCGTAGTCGGGCGCATCGAGTCCCGATCCCGCCGCAAGATGCGTCGCGATATCGAGTGTGTTCTGGATGCAAAGCTGCAGGCCGCGCTCGACCGCCCAGCGCAGATCCGCGTTCGCGCGCAGTTCTTGGGCAGTACAACCCGCGTGTCGCCGCAGGTTTGCAAGGGCTTCGCGCAGAGCCGCCAGATGACGGCGCACGACCTCCGGGTCCGCCTGCCCAAGTGTCATCGGGCGGCAATTGCTCGCCGCGCGGCCGCCATCTTGGCGAGTTGCGGCACGAAGTCGCAATAGCGGGACAGCGCGTAGCCTTCGCGCGTCGTGGTGGCGCGCAAATCGCGCGCGAGGATGCGACGGCCGTCGCGCAACACTCGGTGGTAAAGAAGAGGTGGCGCCCGGTTGAGAACCACGACATCGATCTCGTTCGAACCAAGGTCCGCCATCAGGTGCGTCGTCAACTGCGCCGCGTAGCCGTAAGCCTGCCGGTGCAAGGCACGCTCGGCCACGAATACCGCGATGTCCAGATCGCTATGCGCCTGCGCCCGTCCCGAGGCACGCGATCCGAACAGGTAAGCCTCAAGCACCTCTTCCCGTGGCGCCAACGCGCGCGCGAGCCGCTGTTCGAGTTCCAAGTGGTCCATACCTGGTCAAGGATAGCAGGCCCAGGCGCCGGAGGTCCGGCCTTCCGGGCAGGCGGCGGGGGCGCGAGGCAAAATCCCCTATGGAGCCGGACAGCCCGACCGCAGGATCAACGTTCCGGTGGAAAAACGCGGTTCGCGAAATCGAGGCCGTGGAACCGCTCGGTAATCCGGCGCTTGCGCTCGTACTCGCTGAGGTTCGCCGGCAAGCTCGATTCGACCAGGATGCGCGCGGCGTCGAACATCTCCGTGCACAGCCTTATGCGCTCGCCGGGCGAGAGTCGCCGGTACTGCGCATCGACGAACCGCTGAAACTCAGGAGTCGTGTCCCGCATCCATGCACCTTCGCAGAAGAACGTCGACGCCAAGCCTGACGCTCCAATGATGAAGGTATGCCTCGTCCGCGCCCGACGCAAGGAGTTCGCGCACGTCGCGCAACTGGAACGCCGACTCGGATGGGGCGGCCCAGGCGAGCTTGATCAGATCGACCTTGACCAGGCGGGACAGGTTGAAAAGATTGAACATGCGGCGTTCCAGAATCGCGGCGCGAACGGCCTCCTCCGAGACGTAATAGTCCGTTGAGAACAGTTCGCTCACGCGGTGTGCGTCTCCCGGCGCAAGTTCCACCACGATATCGATGTCCCGGGTCATCCGCGGTTCGGCGTAGATGCTCATCGCGACCGATCCCGTCAGCATGTATGGGATGCCGGCGCTTTCGAGACGCGTCACGACATCGCGCAGCACCTCAAATTCGCTGTTCATGCCGCGCTATTTTGCCTCGGCTCTCCGGATTCGCAGTCGCCCGCGACACCCTTGCCGAAGCAAACGCATCAAACGGAGGCCTGGCCCGTGAGCAACCTGAGCGCCTCCATGACACGTTTCATGTGATTGGTGGACAGCGTGGCGACAGGCGCCTCGCCCATGAATCGCTGGTTCGGGATGGTGCGAATCTGATCAACCAGCAGATCGGTTTCTTTCGCCAGCTTACCGGCCGCGCCGATCGCGACTCTCAGCGGGTAGCCGTCTCCATGTCCATCCCGGTAAACTTCCGTTGTTCCGGGAATGATGATGGTGGTGCCATGCCCGGCCTGGTTCAACAGGTCGGTCTGCAAAACCAGAGCGGGACGATTCCGCTTTCCCGGCTCTTCCTTGTGCGTTTGAGGCTTGAAGTCCACCTCCCAGATTTCCCCCCGCTTAACGCTCGGCAAGCCCGTCTCTCAGGGAAGCGTCCATCGTTTCGTTAATTTCGAGGTGTTTGGCCGCGAGAACGCGGGACAAAAAGACCATCCGCTCGGCCAGCGTCCGTGCGTTTTTCTCCTCGATCGCCTTACGAAGGTAGTCCGAACGTGACATACCGGAAAGTCGCGCAAGCTCGTCGGTCTGTTCAACGAGTTCCGTGGGGGAGCGAAAAGTAAGTGGTACAGCGCCCATGATGTGTCACCTTATCGTAGGCGATAAATGTAAGACATATTTGCATTCTTTACAAGCACGATTGCTTTACACAGGACACCCTCGACCTTCTTCCGACTCACCGCGGCTCCGGGAATACGCACGCACCTCAACTGCGCACGGCTTCCTTACGCGTCGCATGCAGGCGCTTGATAGACGGCGTTTGATTCCGCGCCCGGCTGAGTTTGGCGGCTGCGGGACCGGATCCCGGCCGGCGCGCGGGCTCCCCCTGAAGCATTCCTTCGATGCTGATGTCCTCGTCGATTTCAGGCCAATGGATCCCCTGGCCGGCGCCGATGAGACGGAAGTTCGCCCGCTGCGCGGGCGTGGCTTCGGACAAGCGCCATGACCACGCGAGCGGCACGCTCACAACCCGGCCGTCCGCCAGAACCGCGACAATCTCATCCTTAGTGACGCGTGCCTCTTGAATGCGGGGATCGGTTCTAGCCGCAGTGCTCATGCCATGCCTCCAGAATGCTACTGAGACTTGCAGGTCTTGCTTTCGCGCTCCACATGAACGTGCGGCGGCTCATTGCAGTCGAAGCTCGTGAAGAAAAAACGGTACGGCCCGGAAATACCCTTGATCCGCGGCATTCAGAACCGTCGCCCTTTCAGATGGCGGGATCAACCAGGAAGATACGGGCCATTAACAAGTTTAGCATCGCGCTCGCACCTCCGGCGCGCGCCGCGCCATCCGGCGGGACAATGAACCCCTTTGCGATCGCGCTAAGGCCTGCCGTGAACAAGCCCGAGAAGCTCAAGTTACGTGACGTGCCCCCGGGCACGGAGGTCGTCCAGGAGGGCGGCTCGATCATCATGCGGCGCATCGTGGACGTTAAAAAGTTTCGCGCGATCGCCGACAAGGTCCTGGCCAACCGGCCCAAGGCCAAGAAGGGCGCGAGCATCGTGCGCGAACTCAACGAATCCAGGCACCGCGGCGGGCGGTGAGGTTTGTCCTGGACGCGAGCGTCACGCTCGCGTGGTTCCTGCCCGAAGAAAACCCGGCAAACGAAGCGTACGCGCACGGCGTGCTGCAGTTCGTGCGTGAACGTCATGCCTTCGCGGTGGTGCCTTCGGCCTGGCATGAGGAGCTCGCCGCCTTGCTCGTGCGGCGGCTGCGCTCGGGCGATCTGAGCCAGCGCAAATTCGACGACGCCCTGGAGCTCCTCGCGCAGCTGCCGGTCGAGTCGCACATGAATGCCTACACCGTGCCGATCATCGTCGAGCGCGCGCGCCGGTACCACCTGCAGGCCTTCGATGCGCTTTACTTCGATCTTGCCTACGTGCTGGGGCTGCCGATCGCGTCGTAGCCGCGCACGTAGCACGCGAAGCGCGAGGATCGTTGGCGGAATGCTTAGCACTCGCTCCGCTGTAGCCGTTTTTGTACCAGCGACTGATCGAGTCGCACCGCAGCGAGGCCGTTTTTCCACTGCGAAAGAGAGCGGCAGGCTCTGCAAGTGACTGATCTACTTCAACGCTACAAATCGGCCTGTTCTTGTCCATCTCTTTTGCCCTACCCGACAATGGTGCAGTGGCGCCCAGGTGCTCATGCCGCCATGCAGATAATCGAAGCGAGTGCGCCCTGCCTGGCGCACCAAAAAAAACGGGCGTCTTGCGACGCCCGTTTGGTTTGCAGCTCCGGGTAGAACACCCGGGAAAACAATTTCTAGAAGCGATGACCCATGACAACGTTCCAAGTGCTCGGATCTTCGCCTGGCGGACCTGCCGATCACGTCGTAGCCGCGCACGTAGCACGCGAAGCGCGAGGATCGTTGGCGGAATGCTTAGCACTCGCTCCGCTGTAGCCGTTTTTGTACCAGCGACTGATCGAGTCGCACC
>JANNXB010000321.1:0-4252 GCA_031409355.1 Betaproteobacteria bacterium
GTCGCCCTTGGCGGGCGCCGCGACGGGGGCTCCCTGCACGCCCATCATCTTCATCCAGCTCGATTGCCACAGCTGCATGTAGTCGAGCATCATGTTGGTGGAGAATGCAGCGAGCCCCGCCGGGTTCGAGAGCATTTTCGAATAGAGATCCATGTAGGCCTTGGCGATGCCCAGTTCATCGCTCGCCGCGGCCGACATGCCAGAGGCATGGTCCTTCTTCGCGAATTCACCCAGCAACCTGGCTGAGTGTTCAGCGACCTCGTGCAGCACGCGCGCCACATCATCGGGATTCATCGGGGGCTTGGTCTTGTCCATGCTTCCTCCTTCAGCCCGGCGCGAACCGCGCCACGCCGTCGGCCCCCACGCTGCGCGCGAGCCGGCCGTCGTACTGCAGGTAATGCAGGTGGGCGATGGCTTCGCCCAGCGCGAAGAAGATCTGGCTGGTGTCCAGCTTGCGCTTGAACAGGATCTCGAGCACATCCGCGGCGGCGCGCGGCGCCTGCGCACAGGCTTCCCGCAGCTCGGCAAGGCGCTCGACATGGTGCGCCTCGAGTTGCGCGACGCGCGCATGCGCGCCGCGGAACGGCAGGCCGTGGGACGGCAGCACAAGGACGTCCTCCGGCAGCGCGCGATAACGCCGGATCGATTCGAGAAACAGGCGCAGCGGATTGGAGCGCGGGTCGATCGGGCGCACCGCGACGTTGGTCGAGATGCGCGGCAGCAGCATGTCGCCCGAGACCAGCACATTGGCTTGCCCGCAGAAGAGCGAGGCATGCTCGGGCGCATGCCCATAGCCGACCATCACATTCCATTCCCGGCCGCCGATCGCGACATGGTCGCCTTCGTAGAGCCGCCGGTGGGCGATTGGAAAATCCGGCACCATGGTTTTGTACAGTCCGCCGCGCGCGAGAAGCGCATTCGCGCGCGCCTCGTCGAGGCCGTTGCTGCGGAACAGTTCCATCTGCGCCTCGGTGGTATAGCCCGCGGAACTGTTGCGGGCGGCATGCACAGTGAGAAACTCACCGCGCGTCATCCACAGTTCCGCCCCGGTACGCTTGCACAGCCAGGCGGCGTTGCCGGCGTGGTCCGGGTGATAGTGCGTCACCAGCACTCGCGTCACCGGCCTGGCGCCCAGCTTCTCGGCGAAGATCCGGTCCCACAGCGCGCGGGTGGGCTCGTTGCCCAGGCCGGTATCGATCAGCAGCCAGTCTGCGCCGTCTTCCAGCGCCCAAAGGTTGATGTGATCGAGCGCGAAGGGCAGCGCCATGCGCAGCCAGTGCACGCCGGGCGCGACTTCGATCGTGGTGCCGGGCGCGGGCGGATTTGGGAATGGATAGTCGGGAACGGTCACGCGCGGGTTTGTCGAGCTAGAATCTTTGCACCCTAACATGCAGCCTGTCGAAAAGGAACGCGCGGAATTTTCCATCAGCGAGCTCGCCACCGAGTTCGACGTCACGCCGCGCGCGATCCGCTTCTACGAGGACCACGGCCTGCTCGCGCCCAAGCGCGCCGGGCAGCGCCGCATCTACTCGCTCCGCGACCGCACGCGCCTGAAACTCACGCTGCGCGGCAAGCGCCTCGGCCTGACCCTGTCCGAAATCCGCGAGCTGGTCGACATGTACGAGCCCGGGCGCGACGAGCGCCCGCAGCTGGCGCGCTTCCTGGCGGTGCTGGAATCCCACCGGACCAGCCTGATGCAGCAGCGCACCGACATCGAGGCGCAGCTAACCGAGCTGCAGCTGTTCGAGAAGAAGATCCGCAAGCAGCTGAAGCGGAGTTGACGTTTACGTAAACGTCAAGTAGCGTAGCGGATTCTCCCCGGCCCCCATGAAATACCCCTTCCTCCGCTTCGCGCACGGCGAAACCATCGACATGCTGCGCGACTCGGTGCGCGACTTCGCAGCCAGGGAAATCGCGCCGCGTGCGGCCGAGATCGACGCCAGCAACCAGTTCCCGATGGACTTGTGGAAGAAGTTCGGCGCGCTCGGCCTGCTCGGCATCACGGTGGAGGAAGAGTTCGGCGGCACGCAGATGGGATACCTCGCGCACATCGTCGCGATGGAGGAAATCAGCCGCGCCTCGGCTTCGGTGGGCCTGTCCTACGGCGCGCATTCCAACCTCTGCGTCAACCAGGTCCGCAGGAACGGCAGCGACGCGCAGCGGAAGAAATACCTGCCGAAGCTGATCTCCGGCGAACACGTCGGCGCGCTGGCCATGTCCGAGCCCGGCGCCGGTTCGGATGTCGTTGGAATGAAATTGAAAGCCGTGCGGGTGAAAAGCGGACGCGGGGACCACTACATCCTGAACGGCAACAAGATGTGGATCACGAACGGTCCCGACGCGGACGTGCTGGTCATCTATGGAAAAGGTGAGGGAATTACCGCCTTCATCGTTGAGAAAGGCATGAAAGGCTTCAGTACCGCGCAAAAGCTGGACAAGCTGGGAATGCGCGGCTCGAACACCTGCGAACTCGTGTTCCGGGATTGCGAAGTGCCGGCGGAGAACGTCCTCGGCGAGGAAGGCAAGGGCGTGAAAGTGCTGATGTCCGGCCTGGACTACGAGCGCGCCGTGCTGGCGGGCGGCCCGCTCGGCATCATGGGGGCGTGCCTCGACGCGGTGCTGCCCTACGTGCATGAGCGCAAGCAGTTCGGCCAGCCGATCGGCGAGTTCCAGCTGATGCAGGGCAAGCTTGCCGACATGTATTCCACCTACTCCGCCTGCCGCGCCTACGTCTACGCCGTGGGACAAGCGTTGGACCGTGGCGAAACCACGCGCAAGGACGCCGCGGGCGCGATCCTGTACGCCGCCGAAAAGGCGACCTGGATGGCGGGCGAAGCGATCCAGGCGCTGGGCGGCATGGGCTACATCAACGAAACGCCGACCGGCCGCCTGTGGCGCGATGCCAAGCTCTACGAGATCGGCGCCGGCACTTCCGAGATTCGCCGCTGGCTGATCGGCCGTGAACTGTTCGCGGAGACCAAATGACCGACATCGCCGACCTGCTGCGTCGCAATCGCGATTGGGCCGCCAGCATGCGGGCTTCCGATCCGGATTTTTTCAACAGCCTCGCGCACCAGCAGTCGCCGGAATTCCTCTGGATCGGCTGCTCCGACAGCCGGGTGCCAGCCAACCAGATTACGGGGCTCGCGCCAGGCGAGGTGTTCGTGCACCGCAACGTCGCCAACCTGGTGGTGCACACGGACCTGAATTGCCTTTCGGTGTTGCAGTTCGCCGTCGACCTGCTGCGCGTGCGCCACGTCATCGTCTGCGGGCACTACGGCTGCAGCGGCGTGCATGCGGCGCTGCACGGCCAGAAGGTCGGCCTCGCGGACAACTGGCTGCGCCATGTACAGGACGTGCGCGAGAGTCACGCGGCGGAACTCGACGCCATCCCTGATCCCGTGATGCGCGAACGCCGCCTGTGCGAACTGAACGTGATGGCGCAGGTCCGGCACGTGTGCGAAGCGACAGTGGTGCAGGACGGTTGGGCAAGCGGGCGGCCGCTGGCCGTGCATGGCTGGATCTACGGCCTGGACGACGGCTTGCTGCGCGACCTGGGTTGCACGCGCGAGGGTCCGCGGTGAAGCTGTCCACGCCGCTCTCCGCGAGGCTCGGCCTCGCATCGCCGATCGTGCAGGCGCCGATGGCGGGCGGCCCTTCGTCGCAGGAACTGGTTGCGGCCTGCTCGGCCGCCGGAGCCCTTGGTTCCTTCGGCTTCGCGTACACGCAGCCGGACGACATGAAGAGGCAATCGGCCTGGGTGCGTGCGAGAACCGATCGCCCCTTCGGCATCAACCTCTTTACTTCGACGCAGCCGGCGCAGATCGACCCCGCTGCGCAGCGCGCTGCGCTCGACGCCGTGGCGGGCTTTTACAAGGAAATGGGCCTGCCGACGCCTGAACCGGTGAATGCGCCTTACGCCCCGGACCTCGATGCGCAGCTCGCGGCGGTCGAGGAAATTGCACCACGCGTTTTTACCGTGCATCTCTCCGATCTTCCGGAAAAGAATCTAAGAAAACTGAAGGCAAAAGGCATATTCGTTGGGGGTAGCGCAACCTGCGTCGCGGAAGCGCAGCGCCTTGAATCGCTCGGCTTCGACTTCGTCATCGCGCAAGGCGGCGAGGCGGGCGGCCACCGCGGCAGCTACCTGCGCGATCCTTACCAGTCCTTGACCGGCACGCTGGCGCTGGTGCGCCTGGTCGTGCGCGCGGTGAAGCTGCCGGTGATCGCGGCCGGCGGCATCATGGATGGC
>JANNXB010000322.1:0-27014 GCA_031409355.1 Betaproteobacteria bacterium
GCGGTGTTGTCGGTGCCGATCAACAGGTAGCCGATGATGTTTTCCTGCGCATCGCGCAGCGCCGTGACCGATACCACGGCCGGAAAGCGGCTGCCATCCTTGCGGATGTAGGTGAGTTCGTAGATGTCCTCGATGCCGCGCGAGGCCTTGAAGACGAGGGCCTCGAAGCCCGGCGTGATCGGGGTGCCGAGCTCGACGCTCAACGCCTTGGCGCGCGCGATCAGTTCCTGCGGATCGGAAATGTCAGCCGGGGTGATCTTGTTTATCACGTCGGCGGCGGCGTAGCCCAGCATGCGCTCGGCGCCGACGTTGAAGATCTGGATCACGCCCTTGGCGTCGGTGGCGATGCTGGAGAAGTTGGCGCTGTTGAAGATCGCGCTCTGCAGGGCCCCTGTTTTCAGCAGCGATTCCCGGCGCTGCACTTCGGTGATCCCTGCCGCCTTGCCGGATTTTCCGGCAGGGGCGGGAGCGTTTTGTTTTTTTGTTGTCATAGACGATTTCCGTGAATAAACGCGCAAACTGCGATAACCACCTTACAAAAGGGGGATTATCGCAGTCATTCCGCCTGAGGTCTGTGTGCTGGCGCACATTGACAGCTCAGGCGTGTGGCATCCTGCGATTGAGGAACCAGGTGTGCATCTCGCCCTTGCCCTTGATCTCGAGGGCGCCGCGCTGCTCGAGCAGGAAATCGCCGTTCAGGCGTTGCCGGGTGGTGTCCGTGATCTGGATGCGCCCGGCCACCCCGTGCGATTCCATCCGGCTGGCGGTGCGCCGTCCGTAGAGCTCCAGGCCGGTGCCCATGGCTCGGGTTTTGGGTTTGTCGATGAAGCCGTCGCGCTGCTCCAGGTGTCTGGAGTGGAATCGATGCGGGATGAGAAGCTCGACTTTTTTGCCCAGCATTTCATCGCGCTCATAGCCGAAGAGGCGCTCGGTTTTGGCGTTGACCAGCACCATCTGGCCCGTGGCGTCCACGACGACCACGCCTTCAGGAGCGGACTCCAGAAAACCGCGAAACTTGGCCTCGGACTTCTTTTGCTCCGTCACGTCGCGGGCCGCCGCGAATACGCCGAGCACCTTGCCCTCGACATCCCTGTAGATCGAGGCGTTGTAGAGAACGTCGGTGAGACGACCGTCATCGCGCCGGATGGTGAGCGGGTAGTCGGTGACCGAGCCTTTGGAGAAGGCCTCCCGGTAGCCTTCGCGCGCCTTCTCCGGCTCGGTGAAGTAATCGGAGAAATCCGCGCCGATGAGTTTGTCGCGCGACACGCCGGTCACCTTGACGGAGCCCTCGTTGACGTCGGTGATTTTTCCTTCCGGGCTGATGGTCACGAGCGGGTCGAGCGACGCCTCGAGGAGGCTGCGCGCGTACTGTCCGGCGGCGCGCAACTTGTCGTCGGCCTGCTTGCGCGCGGTGTTGTCGGTGCCGATCAGCAGGTAGCCGATGATGCCTTCCTGCGCGTCGCGCAGCGCCGTGACCGACACGAGCGCCGGGAAGCGGCTGCCATCCTTGCGGATTTTGGTGAGTTCGTAGATGTCCTCGATGCCGCGCGAGGCCTTGAAGACCAGGGCTTCGAATCCCGGGGTGATCGGGGTGCCGAGTTCGAGGCTCAGGGCCTTGGCGCGCGCGATCACTTCCTGCGGGTCGGAAATGTCGGCCGGCGTGATCTTGTTCATCACCTCGGCGGCCGCGTAGCCCAGCATGCGCTCGGCGCCGACGTTGAAGATCTGAATGACGCCCTTCGCGTCGGTGGCGATGCTGGAGAAGTTCGCGCTGTTGAAGATCGCGCTCTGCAGCGCTCCGGCCTTGAGCAGCGCCTCCTGGCGGCGTACCTCGGCAATCACGCTCAGTGTGGCAGAGGCATCCAGCTTTGGTTCGATCATGGCGCTGCCCTGGTTACACAGCCGCCGACTGACGGGTGTTCTGGCAGTTTTATCCAGTTATCCTGTCGCGCTCGGTGCGGCAGCGCACTTAGCGGCAGCAGGCACCGGTTCGATGGTCAGCCGCGCCGGCGCGCGGCATCGTAGAGCGGCATCACGGTGGGCAACAGCGACTGGATCTGCTGCACGCGGCTGGCTTGCGCCGGATGCGAACTTAGGAACTCCGGCGGCCGCCCGCCCTGGCTTGCGCTCATCATCTTCTGCCACAGCGTGATTCCCGCGCGCGGGTCGTAGCCGGCGCGCGCGGTGAGTTCCAGGCCGATGCGGTCGGCTTCGGTTTCATCGTCGCGGCCGAAGCGAGTCGCTACAAGGGCTTCGTAACCGGCATTTGCCAGGCTTGCCGAGCCTTCACCGAGACCCAACAGCGAGGCGCCAAGGCCGATCGCGGTCTGCGCGGCGATCGCCTGCGACACCTGGGCGCGCGAATGCTCGCGCAGGGCGTGCGCGATCTCGTGCCCCAGCACGATCGCGATCTCGTCGTCCGACAGACGCAGCTGGGTGATCAGCCCGGAATAGACCATGATCCTGCCCCCGGGCATGCAAAATGCGTTTAGCTGGTTGCCGTGGATGGTGTTGACTTGCCATTTCCAGCCTGGCGCGTCTGCGCGAAAAACACCCGTCTGCGCTTCCAGGCGACCGGCGATCGTGCGCACTCGCTGCAGCAGGGCGTGGTCCTGGTTCAGGACCCCCTTGTGCGACGCATCGGCGAGCAGTTTGGCGTAGCTTTGCGCGGCCATCTGGTCGAGCTGCTGCGAGGACACCACCATGAATTGCGAGCGATCCGCGCCGACGGCGCCGCCCGCAGTGGTGGTTTCGCAGCCGCTTAGCGCCGCCAGCGACAGGCCGAGCGATGCTGCCGCGATGCTGTTGCGAAGCGAATTCATTCGGACTCCGTGAGATCCAGGCCGCCGTCGCCCAGCCAGTGCACTTCCGGGGGTAGCGCGGATCTCTCGAGCCGGCGTGCAACTTCGTCCCAATTCACCACCGACCACCAGGCCTTGAGATAGGCGGCACGCCGGTTTTCATGCTTCA
This sequence comes from Betaproteobacteria bacterium, assembly GCA_031409355.1. GTDB lineage: Bacteria > Pseudomonadota > Gammaproteobacteria > Burkholderiales > SG8-39 > RBG-16-66-20. The sequence continues at coordinate 2,971 of JANNXB010000322.1, forward strand.
GGTAGTAGGCGTGCTCCCAGAGGTCGTTGACCAGCAGCGGAAAATAGCCCTGCACCAGCGGATTGCCGTGACCCGTTGTCGTCAGTACCACGAGCCGGCCGCCGTCCTGTTGCGTCCTGGCGAGCCAGACCCACCCGGAGCCAAAGGCCTTCGCGCCGGCTTCCTCGAACCGTGCCTTGAATTTTTCGAGCCCGCCGAAATCCCGCTTTAGCGCATCGGCAAGCCCGCCCGCGGGTTCGGCGCTGCCGCGCGGTGACATGACCCGCCACAGCATGCTGTGGTTCACGTGGCCGCCCGCGTTGTTGCACAGGGCGGTGCGCACTTCGGCCGGAATCGCGCGTGCGTTGAGCAGCAGCCAGATCGCCGAACGTTCCCGCAGCTTCGGACGATTGGCGAGCGCTGCATTCAGGTTTTCGACGTACGACGCGTGATGCATGTCGTGATGCAGCATCATGGTGCGCGCGTCGATGTACGGCTCCAGCGCCTCATGGGAGTAGGGCAGGGCCGGCAGTACGTGCACCGGGCGCTCTTTTACCAGGGTGTTCATGCTCGAAGTTTCGCCGCACAGGTCCGAGCGGTCTGTGCGCGAGCGCACAGGGACCGCGAGGGCCGAGTGCAGTTCCTTCGCGGTCTGTTGCGCGGACTGTGGGTGCCAGGCAGTGTCGGCATTCATCGGCCAGCTTCGCCTGAGGCCACGTTCCACGATGCGATGGCGGGCTGGTCGCTGCGTTCATGCTCGAAACACAGGATGCTGAGCGAAGCGGTGCCAAGCAGCAACCGCTGCGCCTGACTTGCCGACAGTCCGATCCAGCGCGCGCCGTGTCCTCTCCGTGTGCGGTCAGCGCGATGTCGGTGCGGCCGGTGTACTGGCCGGAGAGCGTCCACTCGGTCTCGCCGTGTCGAACCAGATAAAAGCGCGGCAGCGCGTCGCGCTCGTCGATCACTTTCGAGCGCGCCATTTCCAATTGCGGATTTCCGGCATGTCCTCGCCGTGCTTCGAAATGTACTGCTTGTGCGCGAGCAGCTTGTCCCGGATGGCCTGCCTGAGGCTGGCAGCGCCAGGTCCCAGGGCGGGCACGCGCTCGATGACGTCGGCAACGAGGTGAAAGCGGTCGAGATCGTTCATCACGACCATGTCGAACGGCGTCGAGGTCGTGCCTTCCTCCTTGAAACCGTGCACGTGCAGGTTTGCGTGGTTGCCGCGGCGGTAGGTAAGACGATGAATCAGCCCCGGATAACCGTGATAGGCGAAGACGATCGGCTTGCCGATGGTAAAGAGCATGTCGAATTCCCTGTCGGTGAGACCGTGAGGGTGCTCGCTCCGCGGCTGCAGTTTCATCAGGTCCACGACGTTGACCACGCGGACTTTCAGGGCGGGAAAATGCCGCCGCAGCAGATCGACCGCAGCCAGGGTTTCCAGCGTCGGCACGTCGCCGGCGCAGGCCATGACGACATCGGGCTCGCCGCCCTGGTCGTTGCTCGCCCATGACCAGATGCCGATGCCGGCAGCGCAATGCCTGATCGCGGCATCCATGCCAAGCCACTGCGGCGAGGGCTGCTTGCCGGCGACGATCACATTCACGTAATTGCGGCTGCGCAGGCAGTGATCCGTGACGCACAGCAGCGTATTCGCGTCCGGTGGCAGGTAGATCCGGACGATCTTCGCCTTCTTGTTCGCCACCACATCCATGAAGCCCGGGTCCTGATGGCTGAAGCCATTGTGATCCTGCCGCCACACATGTGAAGTGAGCAGGTAGTTTAGCGACGCGATGGAGCGGCGCCACGGAATTCCCCCGGCGACGTCGAGCCATTTGGCGTGCTGGTTGAACATCGAATCGACGATATGGATGAACGCCTCGTAGCATGAGAAGAATCCGTGGCGGCCCGTGAGCAGGTAGCCTTCGAGCCAGCCCTGGCACTGGTGCTCGCTAAGCATTTCCATGACGCGGCCATCGGGCGCGAGGTGATCGTCGCCGGCGATGATTTGCGCCGTTGAACAGCGGTTCGTCACTTCGAACACGGCACCCCAGCGGTTCGAGGCCGTCTCGTCGGGGCTGAAAACACGGAAGTTGCGCGGGTTCTGCCGCACTACGTCGCGGATGAATTCGCCCTGGACGCGGGTGGCTTCGCCATCGGCGGCTCCGGGCTTGCCCAGGCGCATTGCGTAACCGCGGAAATCCGGCAGGCGCAGGTCATGCAACAGGAGCCCGCCGTTGGCGTGGGGATTGGCGCTCATGCGGCGCGCGCCTGCCGGGGCGAGGGCGGCGAGATCGGCGCGCAGCCTGCCGTTCCTGTCGAACAACTCCCGCGGACCATAGCTCTTCAACCACCTCTCCAGCACTTTCACGTGGCCTTGGCGGCTCATCTCTCCCATCGGCACCTGGTGCGAGCGCCAGCTGCCTTCGGTGGCTTTGCCATCCACGGTCTTCGGGCCGCTCCAGCCCTTGGGCGAGCGCAGGACGATCATCGGCCAGCGCGGCCGCGCCTTGAATCCCCTGCCGCGGGCGGAGCGCTGGATGCGCCGGATGCCGGCCACTGCCCGATCAAGCGTGGCGGCCATGCGCTGGTGCATGGTGTCAGGGTCATCGCCTTCGACGAAATGCGGCTGGTAGCCGTAGCCGCGCAACAGCGCTGCCAGTTCCTCGTGAGGAATACGGGCCAGTACGGTGGGGCCGGCGATCTTGTAGCCGTTCAGGTGCAGGATCGGCAGCACCGCGCCGTCATGGACCGGATTGAGGAACTTGTTCGAGTGCCACGCCGTGGCGAGCGGGCCGGTTTCCGCCTCGCCGTCGCCGACCACGCAGGCGACAAGCAGCCCGGGATTGTCGAAAGCCGCGCCAAAAGCGTGCGAGAGCGAATAGCCCAGTTCGCCGCCTTCGTGGATCGAACCCGGCGTCTGCGGCGCGACGTGGCTCGGTATGCCGCCGGGAAAGGAGAACTGCTTGAACAGCCGCTGCATCCCGCCAGCGTCCTGCGTGATCCCGGGATAGACCTCGGTGTAGGTTCCCTCGAGGTATGCATTCGCCACCAGGCCGGGACCGCCATGGCCCGGTCCGGCGATGTAAATGACGTCCAGATCGTGCGCCTTGATGACGCGGTTCAGATGCGCGTAGATGAAATTCAGCCCGGGCGTCGTGCCCCAGTGGCCAAGCAGGCGCGGTTTGACGTGCGCCAGCCTGAGCGGCTGCTTCAACAGCGGATTGGCGTAGAGATAGATCTGGCCGACCGACAGATAGTTGGCGGCGCGCCAGTAGGCATCCATCCTGCGGAGCAGTTCGGGCGCGAGCGTGTTGTTCTTCATGGCCTATGATCTCCGGCTTGCGCCAAACCTGAGGACGCGCATGACGGATCTCGCGATCATCAGCTGCTCGTTGCTGCGGATCACGCGCAGTTTGACGCGCCCCGACACGGGGGAAATCAGCGCGGCGTTCTTCGCGTTGCGCTTCGAGTCCAGTTCGATGCCGAGAAAGCCGAGGCCATCGCAGATCCGCTTGCGCACCGACGCTGCGTTTTCCCCGATGCCGCCGGCGAAGACGAGCGTGTCCAGGCCGCCAAGCGCCGCGGCGAAGGCGCCGATCCATTTTTTCGCCTGATAGCAAAACAGCGCCACCGCTTCGGCCGCACGCACATCGCCGGCTTGGCGCGCGAGCAGGTCGCGCAGGTCGGCGCTGGTGCCGGAAATGCCAAGCAGCCCGGACTCGTGATTCACCATGCGCTGAAAGCGCGTCGCGGTGAGTCGTTCGACGCGCGCCAGGTAATAGGCGAGTCCCGGGTCGAGGTCCCCCGTGCGCGTGCTCATCACCAATCCCGAGGTCGGCGTGAAACCCATGCTGGTATCGATGCTCTTGCCATTGCGCACCGCGGCCAGGCTCGCGCCATTGCCCAGGTGCGCGAGGATGACGCGGCCCTTGGCGGCGGCGGGATCGAGGCGGCGCAGTTCCTCCATCAAATAGGCGTAGGACAGGCCGTGAAAGCCGTAGCGTTCGACCCCGTTGGCGGCATAGCGCCGCGGGATGGGGAGCAGCCGCGCGATGCGCGGCATGCCGCGGTGAAATGCGGTGTCGAAACAGGCCACCTGCGTGAGTTCCGGATGCCGCTTGCGCAGCGCCTCGATCAACGCGATCTCGCGCGGCAGGTGCTCAGGCGCGTAAGGCGTGATGCGGCGCAGTTCCGCAAGCAGCTTCGGCGTGACCCGCTGCGGCTCGCAATGCCGCATGCCGTGCACCACGCGGTGACCCACGGCTTTGACCGAGGCGAAGACCGGCTGCGCTTCGAGCCGCTCCAGCAGCTCGCTCACGGCTGCGCGGTAGCCGCCGGGTCCGATGCGTTCGATCTTTCCGTCGAGCCGCCGGCGCAGCGTTTTGCCTGCCTCGTAGAGCGCGAACCGGATGCTGGATGAGCCGCCGTTTAGCGTCAGAATGCAGGGCGGCGCCGCGCCGTGCGTCTTGCTCATCGCGCAGGTGCCGGCAGGTCTACGACTACCTGGTGTTCCACGCGATCGTCGGCGAGCGGGATGGACAGGTCCGGCAGCACGACGCCGTCCACACGCACCGCGGCGAGGCTGCCGGGTGCGGCGCTTTGGCGCACGACGATGCTGTAGACGGTTTCCCGGTAGCGGTAGCGGATCTTGAATTCCGTCCAGTCGGGCGGCAGGCAGGGCGTCAATTGAAGCCGGTCGGCGTGCAACCGCAGCCCCAGCAGCGATTCCGTGATCAACCGGTACATCCATCCGGCCGAGCCGGTGTACCAGGTCCAGCCGCCGCGCCCGGCATGCGGTGCGACCGCATACACGTCGGCGGCGATGACATAGGGCTCCACCCTGTAGAGCGCGGTCTTCGCGGGCGACTCGCTGTGATGCAGCGGATTGATCATGCGCAGCAGTTCCCATGCGCGGGCGTTTTCGCCCAGCGCGGCAAATGCCATCGAGGCCCAGATCGCCGCGTGGGTGTATTGCCCGCCGTTTTCGCGCACGCCGGGCACGTAGCCGCGGATGTAACCCGGGTTCTGGTCGGAGGTATTGAACGGCGGATCGAGGAGCTGAACCAGCGCGGCTTCGCGGCGTACCAGGCGCCGATCGAGCGCGTTCATCGCCAGCCGCGTGCGCTCGGCTCCGCCCGCGCCGGACAGCACCGACCAGCTCTGCGCGATGGAATCGATCTGGCATTCGGCGTTGGCCGAGGAACCAAGCGGGGTGCCGTCGTCGAAGTAGGCACGGCGATACCATGCACCGTCCCAGCCGTGTTCCTCGATGCTCTGTCGCAGCCGCAGGGCTTCCCCTTCGCAGCGCCCGGCGAATTTCGCGTCATTCTCGCCGCGCGCCAGGGCCGCGAATTGCGTCAGCACCTGGTACAGGAAAAAGCCCAGCCACACGCTTTCACCCTTGCCCTGGAAGCCGACCAGATTCATGCCGTCGTTCCAGTCGCCCGATCCCATCAGCGGCAGTCCGTGCGCGCCGAAGCGCAGAGCTCGCTGGATCGCGCGGACGCAATGCTGGTACAGGCTCGCCGATTCCAGCGAACGCAGCGGCAGGTCGTAGTACGAATCCTCTGCGACGCTCACGGCACGGCCGTCGAGGAACTGCGCCTGTTCCTGCAGGATGCCGCGGTCGCCGGTGCACTGCAGGTAGCGGCATACCGCCAGCGGCAGCCACAGGTAATCGTCGGAGCATTGGGTGCGCACGCCGCGTCCCGAGGGCGGGTGCCACCAGTGCTGCACGTCGCCCTCGAGGAACTGGCGCGAAGCGCACAGCAGGAGGTGTTTTCGCACCAGAAGCGGGTCTGCGTGGATGAGTGCCATGACGTCCTGCAGCTGGTCGCGAAAGCCGAAGGCGCCTCCCGACTGGTAGTGGCCGCTGCGGCCCCACAGCCGGCTCGCCATCGTCTGGTAGACGAGCCAGCCGTTGCACAGGATGTTCAGCGACGGGTCCGGTGTGTCGATCTGCACGGCGCCGAGGGTGGTTTTCCAGTATTGCCGGACGGCGTCGAGCGCGGCGCGCGCGGTGCCGGACTTGCGCAGCTGCTGTACCAGGCGGCTCGCCCCGTCGGTGCCGCGGCCCACGCCGAGGCGGAAGATGATTTCGCGCGAGGCACCCACGGCCAGCTCGAACGGGATCTGGATCGCGGCGCAGGGATCCATCGCGGCGCCGACCTTGCCGGAAAGCCGCGCCCGCGCGAGGGCGGCCGGGTCGCGCAAGGTGCCGTTGCGCCCGATGAATTCGCCGCGGTTGCCGCTGATCGTGCGGGTCACGTCGTCCACGTCGAAGAAGGCGACTTGCCCGCCGAATTCCGGGTTGTAGGCATTGCGCGCGAGCAGCGCGCCGCTGTTGGGATCGATTTCGGTGACCACGTGCATGCTCGATTTCGGCCGCAGGTCGCCCAGCACCCATTCCACGTAACCCGTGGCGGAAAGCCGGCGCGGCCGGCCCGAGGCATTGCGCAGCTTCAGGACCGCGAACTTTACCGGCTGGTCGAGGGCGACGTAGACCGTCAACTCGGAGACGATGCCCTCTTCGGTGTGCTCGAAGACGCTGTAGCCGAAACCGTGCCGGCACACGTAGCTCCCGGTACCGGGGCAGGGGAGCGCCGAGGGCGACCAGTAGTGGCCGCTCTCCTCGTCGCGCAGGTAGTAGGCCTCGCCGCTGGAATCGCCGACGCTGTCGTTGTGCCAGGGCGTGAGGCGGAACTCGTGCGCATTCTCATGCCAGGTGTAGGCCGCACCGCTTTCGGAGATCACGCAACCGAAATGCGGATTCGCCAGCACATTTACCCACGGCGCAGGCGTTGCCTGCTCGCGGGTCGTCGTGATTACGTACTCGCGCCCGTCGGCCGTGAATCCGCCCAGGCCGTTGGCGAGGACCAGATCGTTGCGCGGCGCCTGGGTAATCTGCGCCGGTTCGCCGTCCCGCACACCGCTCGTGACAAGCGCGGGAATCGCCGGCTCGCTCGCGGGGCGCCGCCTGACCTGTTCGGCCAGCGTGCCCTGGCTGTCGGTGAATACGGCACGCGAGACCGACTGCAGGAGGATCCGGTCTTCGTTCGAAATCTGATCGGCGGAGCGCACGAAAATGCCGCCCGGCCGGTCGATGACATGGGCTTCCACGCCGGCGGCGATCAGACCCATGATCTGGTCGTGCAAGAGCTGGCGGTAGCCGCCGCGCTCTTCGTTCCAGATCACCAGATCGACCGCCAGCCCCTTCAGCCTCCAGTAGGCGTGGGCCTGGACCAGCTGGCGCACCAATTCGATGTTCGCGGGGTCTTTCAGCTGCGCCAGCACGATCGGCAGGTCCCCGGAAATGGCGTAACCCCACAAGCCGGATTGACCGCGGCGGTTCTTGGCAATTACGTCCGCTTCCGCGCGCAGCGTGGCGTTGGCGTAGATGATCGAGCTGGCCAGGCGGCCGTAGAGCTGCGCTTCGGCCTCCGTCACGTTGATCTGCCGCAGCGACACCTGGCTGTGCGTCCAGGCCATTTCGAACGCGCGGTCGGCAAGGCGCCGGTCGCGATACTTGTCGGCCAGATGCAGGCACGCGGCGCGGCTCTCGCCGATGCCGGTGACCAGGTCGAGCGTCGCGGTCTGTGCCGGCTCGAGCGTAATGCGCTGCCGGATGGCGACGATCGGGTCGAGCACCGATCCCTGGCTGCCCGCGAGCGCGACCGGGTCGCGCATGGCCTGTGGCGCGGCGACGCTGTTGCCGCGGCCGATGAAGCGCGCGCGGTCGGTCTCGTAGGAAACCGATTCCACCTGCGCGCCATGCACTGCCATGAGATGCAGCATCCATGGCGTGGCTTCGTCGCGCGAGCGCGGCCGGCGCGCGCACAGGATGGCCTGGCGCGCGTGCACGATCTCGGTCTGGACGAACAGGTTGCTGAACGCCGGATGCAGGGCGTCCGCGGAAGCGGGGGCCAGCACGACCTCGGCATAGCTGGTGAGCTCGATCGTCCTGCGCTTGCGCGAGCGGTTGGTAATGCGCACCCGGCGCAGTTCGATGTCGTCCTCGGGCGATACCACGATCTCGGTGTGCGTTTCGAAATCCCCGTCGTGGCGGCGGAACTCCACGCGCTGTTCGGTGAAGATGGCCTCGTAGGTCTCGCTGCGCTGCAGGGCCGGCTGGAAGGCGGATGACCAGACCTTGCCGCTCGTCACGTCGCGCAGGTAACAGAACGTGCCCCACTGGTCGCAGGTGCTGTCCTCGCGCCAGCGGGTCACGGCGATGTCTTTCCAGCGGCTGTAGCCGCCGCCCGCGTTGGTGACCATCACGTTGTAGCGGCCGTTGGACAGCAGCTGCACGCCGGGTATCCGCGTATCGGGCGTGTTGAAGACGCGCATCGGCAGTTCGGGATTTTCCGAAACGGCACGGAAATCCACCCACTCCGGAACGTTCGAATACACCGCCCTGGCCGTCGGGATCCGTTCCTGGAGCAGCAGCAGGGTGGCCTGGAACAGCGGATCGGAGACGAAGCGCCGCTGCATCGGCCGCTCCAGCAGCAGGTGGGCCAGGGACAGCAGGCTCATGGCCTGGTGGTGGCCCATGAACGAGCGCACGATCGCGCTGGTTTCGGCGCGGCGCAGGCGCGCCGGGGTGTAGTCGATCGCTTCGTAAAAACCGTAGCGGCCGAGGCAGCCCTCGGCAGCGAGCCGCTGCAGGTTGGCGCAGGCTTCCTCGGGCGCCACCATCAGCGCGAGCGCCGTGGCATACGGCGCGATCACCAGGTCCTCGCTCAAGCCGCGTTTCAGGCCGAGGCCGGGTACGCCGAACGCGCGGTACTGGTAATTTAGCGCCGCGTCCACCGTGTTGTAGCCGGACTCGGACATGCCCCAGGGCACGCCGCGCTCGGCGCCGTACTCGATCTGGCGCCTGACCGCGGCGCGGCAGCTGTCGTCGATCAGGGTGTCCTCGTAGCTGGGCATCACCAGCAGCGGCATCAGGTACTCGAACATCGAGCCGCTCCAGGAAAGCAGCGTCGCGCCGCTGCCTGCGTTGGTCAGCAGCCGCCCCAAGGCGAACCAGTTCTGCTGCGGCAGCTGCCCCTGCGCGATGGCGACGAAACTGGCGAGGCGCGCTTCCGATGCGAGCAGGTCGTAGTAGCTGACGTCGCGCCTGCGCTCGGCCACATGGTGTCCGTGCCTGCGGTCGGTCACGTTGCTTCCGATGGTCAGCAGATCCCGCACATCGTCGTACAGGAAGGCGAAGTCCATGCGCGCCATGTCATTCGCCTGGGACGCGAGCAGCGCGATCTCCTCCATGCGCAATCGGGCGGATGCAACGCCTTGCGCCGCCAGTTCGCGCAGCGTCGGTATTGCGTTCATGCCGCCGGTCGCCGATGACGGGGCGAGCAGCGCAAGTTCGTCCAGCAGGTCGCGGCATTGCCGGTCGATGGAGTCGTGAAGCAGTGCCGCGCTTGCCGCCAGGCGTTCGAGGAACTCGCGAGCCGCCGGCAGCGTTGAGGGCCGTTGCATCAGGGCGGATTCGAGATCGCGCTGGAAGCGGAGCAGGGCGTCCGGAGCCTGCGTCGGCGCGCCAGCGAGCAGGACCTTGAGCGTGTCCTCCAGTCCTTCGAGCCAGCGTGCGGCGAGCACGGGCTGGTCGGCCAGCGCGGCCAGGCCCGGGCGCAGCGTCAGCAGGTGGCCGGCGAGGTTGCCGCTGTCGACGGTGGAAACATACATCGGCAGCAGCGGCTGCAGCGACTGCGTGTCGTACCAGTTGTAGAAGTGGCCGCGGTATCGTTCCAGCTTGTGCATCGTGCCGAAGGCATGGCGCGTGCGCTCGATGAGTTTCCCGGCAGACACGTAACCGAAGTCGTACGCCGACAGGTTCGCCAGCAGCGCGAGTCCCATGTTGGTGGGCGAGGTGCGGCGCGCGAGCGCCTCGACAGGCGCTTCCTGAAAGTTGTCCGGCGGCAGCCAATGGTCGTCCGGCCCGACGAAGGTCTCGAAGAAATCCCAGGTCTTGCGGGCCACCAGCCGCAGAAACGCGCTCTGGTCTGGCGCGAGCCTTGGCGCCGGACGCGCCAGCGGCGTGCTTAGCCACCACGCGAGCAGCGGCGACGCCAGCCACAGGATCAGCACCGGTCCGGCCGCCGCCAGCGCTTCGGGCCGCTCGTTAAACAGGTAGGCCGCCGTGCCGATGGACAGGACGGGAGCGATCCACATGCGGCGCAAGGAATCCGCGAGGCCCGCGCCGCCATTGCATTCGAGTTCGCCGGAAGCGGCCCATTCGAGAAGCCGCCGGCCGGTGACCAGCAGTCGTGCCGCGCTGCGCAGGATCGCGTCCAGGCTGGAACAGGCTTCGAACGGCAGGCAGGCCACGGCGAATGCCGCCCGCGCGAGGTGTTCGCCGGCCGATTGCAGGACGCGGGCAATATGCTGGCGCCAGACGGCGTCCTCCGGCTTGCGAATCAGTTCCGCGAGCGACGCGCTCAAGACGGGAAGCAGCACCACTGCCAGCACGGCGGCGCTCCAGAGCCACGCCGGCGACAGCAATGCCCAGCCGAGCAGCAACAGCGCCGTCAATGCGGGAGCAGCCAGGCTGCGGCGCAGGTTGTCGAAGATCTTCCACTGGGACAGGAATGAGAGCGGATTCTTCTGCCGGCCGCCGTCGGCGCCGGGCACGCTCTGGCGCAGCCAGCCGAACAGTTGCCAGTCGCCGCGCATCCAGCGGTGCCGGCGGCTCGCATCGGCGCCGTAGCGGGCGGGATACTGCTCGTAGAGCTGCACGTCGCTCGCCAGGCCGCAGCGCGCATAGCATCCCTCCAGCAGATCGTGGCTGAGGATGCGGTTCTCCGGGAAGCGGCCCTTTAGCGACAGCTCGAAGGCGTCGACGTCGTAGATGCCCTTGCCGATGAACGAGCCTTCGCCGAACAGGTCCTGGTATACGTCGGAGACCATGCGCGTATACGGATCGATGCCGGCCTCTTCGCCGTGCAGCCGCGCATAACGCGTGCGGTTCGAATGCGTCACGCTCACCGCCACGCGCGGCTGCAGGATGCCGTAGCCTTCCGTCACACGCCCGCTGGCGGCGTCGTAGCGGGCGCGATTTAGCGGATGCGCCATCGTGCCGGCCAGTTGCCGCGCCGAGTCGCGCGGCAGTTGCGTATCGGTATCCAGCGTGATCACGTACCGGACGCCGGACAGGTCGGCAATGCGGCCTGCGATGCGCGAGAAAGTTTCGGCACCGTCAACGATGGCGCCTCGCAGCAGCGCGTTCAGGTCTCCCAGCTTGCCGCGCTTGCGCTCGTAGCCCATCCAGGTCCGCTCGCGCGGATTCCAGCGGCGCGGCCTGTGCAGCAGGAAAAAGATGTCTTTGCCCGCAGGGCCGGCGGCCGGCCGGTATTTTTCGTTCAGGTCCGCGATGCGCAGCGCGGCTAGCTGCAACAGCGCCTCGTCCTGCGGCAGCGTTTCCGTTTCCGCGTCCGCGAAATCGGTCAGCAGGCAGAATTGCAGGAGTTCGTCCCGGTTGCCCAGAAAGCGGACTTCCAGCGCCTCGACCAGATCCTCGACGTTCCGCGCGCTGTAGAGGATCGTCGGGATCGCGACCAGGGTCTGCGATCCCGGCGCGATGCCCTTGGAAAAATCCATGCGCGGCAGCGGCGCCGGCGCCACGAGCAACGTCGCCAGCCAGTTCGCCAGTGCGACGGCGAGTTGACTGGCGGCGAGCAACGCCAGGACGCCGCAGGCCGCGAGCAGCCAGTCCCGCGCGCCGCCGGCATGGGCTTGCAGGAGCAGGAAGCCGGTGAATGCCGCCGTCATCAGCGCGATGGGGCCGAAATAGAACCAGCGTCCGGCGAGCTGCGGCAGGCCCTTGTCGAGGAGATAGAAGCCGACATGGGCGGCGCGCTCGTCGCCATCGTTCCGAGCTGCGGCTTCGCGCGCCAGCCGCACGCAGTTGCGTGCCACCTGTTCCTCTGTCAGGCCGCTGCGCCTGGCAACCTTCTCCAGTACGTGCCGGTAGTGGTCGCGCGTGGCAAAGTCCATCCGGCCGTACACGCCGCCGGGGTCCTCGCGCAACGCACGCTCGGCGACGCTCATCGTTTCGACGAATGCGTGCCAGTCGGTCGCCGCCAGCAGGCGCAGGCTGCCGATGCTGTTGCTGATCGATACCTGGTCGGCCGCCTGCTGCTGGTTTTCCGCCTGCACGAGCTGCTCGATGGAAAGGCCCAGCTCGGAGAGCCGCTGCTCTATCCAGTGGAGCGGCATCGCCAGTGCCGCGCTCTGGCCCTGCAGCTGCCGCGCCAGTTCCGCGACGAAGGCGCTGCTCATGAGCGGGTTGGAGCGCGCCATGTCGGCCACCACCAGGATCAGGCTCTTGGGGTCGTTGTGCGCGATCTGGGTCATCTGACCCGCCCAGAAATCGGCCAGGTCCCGTCCCATGCGGTGGGCGATGATGCGGGTGCCGACGCGGCGCAGGTTTTCGATCAGCGCCAGGCGCAGCATGATCGGCACGGCCCACAGTTCGCCGACAGTCAGCGCGGCGACGCTCTGGTAAGCCGCGATGAAGCGCCCGAAGCTGTCCGGGTCCACCTGCCCGTCGCCGTGCGCTATGGTCTCCAGCGCGATGTCGTAGACCCGCGGCAGCCCGGCCGAGGGCCCGTTGCCCAGGCGCGGCAATTCGCGGCTGTAGTCCCGGGGCAGGTGCCGCCTGGCGGTGCGTATCTGTTCCTCGATCAGGTGAAAGTTGTCGAGCAGCCATTCCCCGGCGGGGGTCCCGGGGCGCTCGGCCTTGATCGCTGCGGTCAGCAGGACGCAGGCCTTGAGCAGCACGCTTTCGTTTTCCGCGAGGCGGGCGAGCAGCAAGTCGCGCGTGCGCCTGGCCCCCGGTGCGTGCGAAGCGGCGAGCGCCTTGCCGTGCTGCTCCATCTGATCGGCGCTGAACAGCTCCGAGCGCAGCGGCGGTTCTTCAGCGGCGTAGTCGGCCCTCCAGCCGCCGCGCCGGAACAGCGAGAGCACCTGCAGCAGGCTTCTAGCGATGAAATTTGCTCGGATTTTCAATCGTCAAGCCCGCGGCCAGGGGTGGAAAAAAAGAGGCCCGGTGCGGGATCGCCGCTGCCGGGCCTCGCTACTTCTGGTGCCCACCAGGGAGGATGGCTCGTCGGGGGGACGAGCCTGGACACCAGTTTGATTTAAGCAGGCCGCCTGCATGCGGGTCTGTGCGGTATCGCACACAGACCGTCGCGCTCAGATCTGGACCAGGGTGCCGTTTTCGACCCGCACTCGCGAGCCGATGACGAATGCCGGTTGCGCCTTGTAGGAAACGGTCTGGGAGCCGCCGTTCGCCAGGCGCACGACCACTTCGTAGTGCTTGGCCGTCTTGATGCGCTTTTCGACTTCGTTGCCGGCCCACGCCCCGCCCGCGGCTCCCGCAACCGTGGCTACCGAAGAGGTCGAGCCGCTGCCGATCTGGCTGCCAAGCAGCGCGCCGGCCAGGCCGCCCCCGATCATGCCGATATAGCTGCCGTTACCCTTGACCTCGACGACGTTGATCGCCTCGACGACGCCGCAATTCGCGCAGACCGGGGCAGGGGCCGGCGCCGCTGCCCGCCGGCCGCTACCACTCGGGCGGGAAGGCGCATTCTCGATCAGGGCCTGCCCAAGAACCATGCTGCGCTCCTGATCGCCGAGGCGCAGATTGCCCGTGACGACCGTATTCACCGCAAGCTTGTCGCGGTTCCTGACGGTGTAGTACCCCTCGTAATCGCCCGGCCTGATTTCTTCCAGGGCGATCTTGCCTTTCACGCCATTGATCCTGACGCTTGCGCTGCCACCGGGGCTGCCCGCGAGCGTGAACAGGAGTTCGGCACCCGGCACCAGCTTGCTGGGCGGATCCAGTTCGAAGCGATCGATTCTCGGCGGCGTGCTCGCCGTTGCCGCGCCACCCGGCCAGCGGGCCGCGCTGCCTGCCACCATGGATTCATCGAGAACGCTGCTCGCAACGCGGTTGCCCACGCGCAGGTTGGCGGTGGCCGTGCTCTCCTTGGTGATGCGATCGCGGCTGCTGATCGTGTAGCTGCCCTCGTATACGCCGGCTTCGACCTCCGCCAGGCTGAGGGTCTTGGTCGAGCCGCCGATCACCACGCTGGCGATGCCGCCGGGGCTGCCGTACAGCGTGAACGCCAGTTCGTTGCCCGAGGACAATTGCTTTAGCGGTTCGACGTCGAAGCCGTCGATTCTGGGCTCCGCGGCCGCGCTCGCCTGTTGCGCCGGGGCATGGCCCGCAAGGAACGTCAGCGGCAGGAATGCCGCCAACGCGATTAATCCGGTGACAAGCCTGCGGCGCATGATCATGGCGTTCTTTCATCTGGGCGAGGAGTCGCACGCCATGGTCCATTTTTCTTGAATATCGCGTCTGTGCGCTATCGAACATTCGCCGGCCGCGCCGGCAGGCGCTCTAGTGCAGAACTCTGGCGAAGGTACGCTCGCGCAGCAGTTCGCCGGCCACTGGATTTTCGTCGATCAGGTCGTCGAGCGCCGTCACGATCTCGTTGCAAAGCTCCGGGGGTGCATTCAGGTCGCGCATCGGATAGACGCTGACTTCGGTGACGAAGAGCCCGCTCGCGGGACCCTGGGCGAGCCGTTCGCGTGGCAGCGCCGCCGCGTCTCGCACCGAGAAGCCGCACAGCGTGGGCAAGCGGCGGAACAGCGTTTTCATCGTCGCCTCGAGGTCCGCCTCGAAGCGGCGCTGCCGCCGTTCCTCCGTCTTGTGCGCTTGCGTTTTCATGCCGCTACAGGGTGCGGATTGTTACCCGCGCGGCTCGCCTTGCTCATTGACGGTAACTGTAGAGCCGGGCTGCGTCGTCATCTGCATGCGATGCTCCACACCGCGGAAGTTATAGGTGACTTCCCAGTAGGTCGGGATCTGGCTCGGAATGTTCTCGCAGCGCTGCACGTTCTGCGGTTGCGCCGGTTGTCCGATGCCCAGCTTGCCTATGTTGGCGCCCGCGAACCCTCCGAGAGCCGCGCCGCCAATGGTGGCGACGTTCTGCGTGGATCCGCTGCCGACCTGGTGGCCGAGAATACCGCCGAGCACCGCCCCGACTACTGCGCCGGGAACGCTGATGCCGGATTGTGGCTGGACCGCCTGGCCCGGCTCCACCCAGCATCGCTGTCCGGGTGTCGCGACCACCGCCCGTGCGGACGTGACGTTCGCCTCATACGTCCGCTCGTTGTTGCGCTGGCGATAATCCCGGCCGTCCCGCGCCACGACAGGAGCGGGCGCATAGCGATGGTCGTCAATGCGAGCGTTGCTGCTCACTGCCCGAACCGACGAGACGCGGTCGTTCAAGCCCATCGCGGCCAAAGACCCATACCGGCCCGGGCGCAGCACGACGCAGCGGCCGCCGAAGCTTGCGCTTTCGCAGATCTCCCAACGTTCGCCGATAACGTCCACGGACGAGGCGCGGTCGTTGAAACCAACGCTCTGGAAGTTGTCGATCTGGGTCAGCGTGGTGAACGAGCGGCCTTGAAAACCTTCATGTTCATAAAAGCTGACCTGTCCGGCCACCGCAGCTGGCGCATAGCGCCCATCGTCGATGCGCGCGTTGCCGCTCACGGCCCGCACCGATGAAACGCGGTCGCTCAGGCCCATCGCCGCGAACGACGCATAGCGGCCCGGGCGCAGCACGACGCAGCGGCCGCTGAAGCGGGCGTCTT
This sequence comes from Betaproteobacteria bacterium, assembly GCA_031409355.1. GTDB lineage: Bacteria > Pseudomonadota > Gammaproteobacteria > Burkholderiales > SG8-39 > RBG-16-66-20. The sequence continues at coordinate 18,613 of JANNXB010000322.1, forward strand.
CGCAGACTTCCCACCGGTCGCCGACAACTTCCGCCGACGAGGCGCGGTCATTGAAGCCGAAGCGCTTCAGGTTGCCGACCGGTTTTGCAGTGCTGAATGACCGCCCATGGAAGCCCTGGTGTTCAAAAAATGTCACCTGTGAGGCCACCGGAAGCGGCGCATAGCGATCTTCCGCAACGCGTGCGCCAGTGCTGATGGCGCGCACCGATGAAATCCGGTCGTTCAGGCCCATCGATGCGAGCGACGGATAGCGGCCTGGACGCAGGACGATGCAGTTCCCCTCGAAGCGGGTGTCGTCACAAACCTCCCAGCGCGAGCTTTGCACCACGGCCGACGAAGCGCGGTCGTTGAAGCCGAAGCGCTCGAAATTGCGCACCCGCTGCTGCGTGGTGAATGAGCGGCCTTGAAATGCATCTTGCTCGTAAAAAGTCACCTGGCTTGCCGCCTGCGTGGCGATCGCCAGCCCCGCCGTCGTCAATGCCGCCGTCAATGCATTTCTCAATACCGCTTTCATCGTTGTCTCCTGTGGAAAAGTTCGCTGGTGCGCGGATTATGCGGACCCCGGCATGCCCCGTCGGTGCGCTGACCAACGTTCGGCCTGCGGAGCCGCGATTCGGCCGGGCTTATGTACGACAACGAACAGAGATCGCGCTGGCGCCGTGGACAATTGGTGCAGGCGTCGGCCAGGCGGCCGGCCGTGTCCAAGGAGAGAACAGCATGAACGCAGGAACACTTGTTCGACTCGCGGCGGCGACAATGCTTGGCGGTGGCGCGGGCGCGTCGCTCGCGGCCGACATCACGACGATCCAGCCGAGCGCCACCAACGTGGCGCTCGATCGCGGCGCTGCCGTCGTGCGGTTCACCGTCGGCGGCACGGCGGCATCGCAGGATCACTGCGGCTATTTCGTCGAGTATGGCGACGGCGCTGCGGGGGATTCGCGCATCATCGAACGGGAAAACGGACAGTTCAACCGCCCGCACGAGCGCACGTTCACCAAACCCGGTACCTACACCGTCAGGGCAAGCGGCAAGAATGTGAAGACCACGCCTGGCTGCTACGGAACGACAAGCGTGACGATTACGGTTGCCGCCGCCCAGGGTCCAAGCAGAGCGGAACGAAGAGCGGAGAGAATGGCGGCGTCGTTTGCCTGCCCGGAAGGCTGGATGCTGAACGAGAAATCGGTGAACCGGAGCACCGGCGCGTACAGTTGCACGCCCAAACCCGCGGTGCAGCTTGAATGCGCGGAGGGCCTGCGGTACTTCGAGCGCGAAGGCGCAATCGGCTGCCGCTCGGACCGTCGCAACTAGCGGCCGCGGCAACCGCTGAATGAGCGCACGGCTTGCGGCGGTGCGGGTCATCGCATTCGTGCTGCTGTGCGCGGCAACGGGCCTTAGCAGGGGCGACGATGCGCTGGCTGCGTCAGGCGCGTCCCTGGCGGCCAGGTACCTTGCATTGCAGGAGCAACTCCGCGACAACCATTTTCAACGGCCTCTGCATCTGGAATCAAGGGAAGGCCAGGGAGAGGTTGCGGGCGATGTCCATGCGCTCGTCAATTCGCCGTTCGAGTCGGCGCAGGCCGCGCTCGGCACCCCGGGCAACTGGTGCGACATCCTGCTCCTGCACATCAATACCAAGGGCTGCCGCGTCACGAGCTCAAGGGAGGGAATCGTCCTCAGCCTGTGGATTGGCAGGAATTTCCAGCAACCCCTCGCGGACGCCTTCCAGGTGGACTTTGCGTACCGTGTCGACATGCGCTCCACGAAGTACCTCCAGGTCAGTCTGAGCGCAGGCGCCGGGCCGATGGGCACGCGCGACTACCGCATTGCACTGGAAGCGGTGCCGGCGGGCGAGGGCAAGACCTTCATCCACCTGTCCTATGCCTACGGCTACGGCAATATCGGCAGGCTTGCCATGGAGACCTATCTGGCCACGCTCGGCAGGAGCAAGGTCGGCTTCACCATCGTCGGCGTGCAGCCCGACGGCCAGGGCCGCTACATCGGCGGGATGCGCGGCATGGTGGAACGCAATGCGATGCGCTACTACGCTGCCATCGAGGCATTTCTCGGCGCCCGCTCCGGTTCACCCCAGGCGCGCTTCGAAAAGCGCATCCGGGACTGGTACACGGCGATCGAACGCTATCCGCGCCAGCTGCACGAGGTGCAGCTGGGGGAGTACCTAGAGATGAAGCGCATGGAGAACCTGCGCTAGGTGTCAGGACCGGCCCAGATCCTGGATTGCGTCGACGATCATTCCGGTCCCGATCGCCATCATCAGGATGTCGGACGCTACCCGCACATACCGGTACCCGGATGGCGGCAGGCCGATCTGCACCACCAGCTCCTGCGGGACAGTGTAGTAGATGACGTCACGCGCCAGCGGCTGGCCGATGTGCCATTTCTTCGCCTGTCCCGGCGGCATGCAGCCATTGTGCTTCTTGGCCAGGCCCGGCGGGCAGCGCTTGCCGTTGTAGTGCTCGTCGTAGTAGCTGCGCACCACCACGCGGTGCTGGTCCTGGAAGTGGTCGTGCTTGCCATTGCCGTCCTTGCGCTCGTTGCGCTCGGAGCCGCCGCCCTTGTTGCCGCGGTTGTCCTGGCCGGACTTGCCGCCGCCGGCCCATGACGGCTTCTCCGCCATGGCCGGGCCGATCGCCAGCATTCCGGCAAGTGCAAGGGCGAGGGCAGTTTTCGTTTTCGTTTTCGTTTGAAGTGGTTTCATGGCGCCATGTTCCCCCGCAGCCGGGGCCCGGGTCTGTGCGCCAGCACGCTTTGCGGCGTCGTGTGGGGTGACGCACAGACTCCAGGCCGCGCGAGGCAAATACTTCGGGCATGAAAACACATCTCGTAGTGGCAGCCTTCGCGTTCGCCGCAGGCATGGCAGGCGGGCCGATCGCCCAGACGCAGGACGCGGCGCGTTCGCCGGTGAGTGTCGATTCGGCGGTCCAGCGTCATGTTGCGGGGCTCGCGCTGGAGCGACGCGGCGATGAAAAGGGCGCCTTCCTCGCCTTTCTCGATGCCGCGGAGCACGGCTACCCTCCGGCACAACGCAAACTTGGTGAAATCTATGACAGCGGCAATGCCGCGGTCGAGCGCAACTACGAGGAGTCGATCCGCTGGTACCAGAGGGCGCGCGAAGGCGGCGAGGTACTTCCGGAGCAGCCATCGTACGGCACGCTCCAATGGCCGTCGTTCAACATCGGGCGCTGATCGGAAACCCCGATCGGGATCTCAGTCGCGCTTGGACGGGACCACCGGTGTTGCGAGCTCACGCATAATTCCGCCTCCCTGCACGCTGCCGCTGGTCACGCCCTCGCCCTTCATCCGGCGCACGCAGTCCTCGCGGTCTTGCTGCGGCTGGCTGTCGCAGCGCACCAGCCGATTCTGTTCGTACCGGGCCTGGCCGTCATCCAGGCGCCCGCGCTTGGCCTCCTGCAGCGCGGCTCCGGCTTCGCGCAGGCAGGTGCCAAGGTCCTGGCCTGACTGGCCGCTGTTGCACGCGGCGCGATCCTTCTGGTACTGCAATTTCGCCTCCGATGGTCTGGCGCGGTCCGCGGCCGCTGCGGCTGCCGCGCCCAGCAAGGCGCCGGCCGCGCACAGGGCGAGGCTCCATGAACGGTACGTACGGGTCGCTTGCATGCTGTGCTCCTTTAATCCTTCGTTATCCTGGTTCACTCTGAGTGGCGATTCTCCGTTTCGCTTTGCGGAGAATCTGTGCGGCGGCGCACGGAGTCCGCCATGTGCTTGGGGCAGCATGATGCGTCCCGCACCTATCCGACAATGAGGAATCAGCCATGGCCCGGCTCTTGAAGCGTTATCGCAATCAACCCCATACCGTGATTGTCGGCGGAGAGACATTGTCCGTCTGCGGCTGCGGGCTTTCCGCGACACAACCGTACTGCGACGGCACGCACGTCATCAGCGAGTCGGAGGAGTGCGAAACGCTCTACTGGTATGACGAAGCGGGGGAGCGCCACGCTGCCGTGGATGGCTATCCGGGCATTCGCAGCGACAAGCAGCCGCAGGAGGCTTAGCAGGAGGCGATCGAGGAAGCCCCCGATCGCCGGGTGAGGCGATGCATCAACCCTGGTGCTTGTTGCCGCCGTGACCTTTGCCACGATTGTCGTGGCCGTTGCCTTGATCGTCGTCGTCCTTGTCCTTGTGCTTCTTTACCTTCTTCACTTTGGCCGGCTTGTAATCGTGGTCGCGTTCCCAGTGGCCCGCCGTGCGGTAGTAGCCGCGGTCGCGCTGCTCCCAGCGGTCCGGCTCCCAGCGATAGCCTTCGCGATGGACGATGGTGCGTCCACGTACCCAGACGTGGCGCTCGCCGCTCCAGCCCCAGTACCCCGGCGCCCAGACGTAGCCCGGCGCAACGACCGGCACGACTTCATACTGCGGTGAGGGTGGCGCGAGGCTGATGTTGATGTTGATCTGCGCGTATGCCGGCGCCGCGAGGGCACTGGCCGCCAGCAACACCGACAGCGACAGTTTGCGTAGAGCGTTGGAGTGCTTCATGGTCTGGTCCTTTGTGGGTACAGGCCGATGCTTGCACCATGCGCAGGGCCGATCCGTGCGTTGTCGCGCAGACAGCGTGAGACACGGCGAATAGATTGGGCGAACAGAAAAGGAGACCGTCCATGCCTGAATTTGCCAATCAAACCGATCCGGGCAGCGCGCCCATGGCAAGCCGCGAGGAAAGGCGCCGTACCCGCCTGCAGATCTGGGTCTGGGGCAAGCAGTTTGCGGCCAGGCTGAAGGCCAACGCCCGGCGGATTCATCAATTCCTGCATGCTCGCAGATAAGCGTTGCAGACCCGAGCCGAGAGAAAAATTCCCATAGCACGCACGCTAGGTGTTCTGCTCGTTTCTCTGGCTGCCGGCTGTGCCGGGGTAGCGGAGACGCCATCGGACGTGATGGCGCAGGTGGATTCCCGGGTCGTCGAACCACCCGAGAGCGGATGGAACGTGGATGACCCCGTCCCCGCGCTGCGATCCCCGCCAGAAACGAAACAGGAGGCGAAGGCAACGTCGCCGACCGCCGAGCCGCGCCAGGCTGCCAAAGCCATTCTGCCGTCTGCCGGTACACATGCCAAAGTGCCCGCCTTGCCATCGACACTTGAGCCGCCGCTGAACGTGGCGGCGCTGAAGGCGCGCCTGCGCGAAACCAATGCCATGGGCGTGTTCACCAAGCTCGCGCTGAAGAACCAGGTGGACGACCTGCTGAAAGCGTTTCAGGTGCATTAATAGCGCCGGGCCGCGGACGCTCAGGTATTCACGACCGCGAGCCTGACCGGCGCCTGCACGGGAAGTTCGTACGCGAACAGGCGCTTGATCTCGCTCTTTACCGCGGCGTAGCACTCGCAGGCGCGCTTTTCCAGCTTCGCGCGATTCAGGACGGTGATGCGGCCCCTGCTGTAGCTGATCACGGCGCTCTTCTCCAGGCTATTGGTAGCCTCCGTCACGCCCGAGCTGCGCACGCCCAGCATGTTGCCGATGAGTTGCTGCGTCATGCTTACCTGGTTGCCGGGCATACGGTCCAGTGTAAGCAGCAGCCAGCGGCAAAGCTGCTGCTCCAGCGTATGGTGCCGGTTACACGCCCCCGTCTGCACCATCTGCGCGATCAGCGCCTGCGTGAAGCGCAGGGACAGGCGCTGCAGGCTGCCGCCCCGTGCGAATTCACGTTTCATGATGTCCGCCTTTAGCAGGTAGCATTCGCCCGCATTCTGCACCACTGCCCGGTTCGACATGCCTTCGCCGCCCATGAATACGGAGACGCCGACCAGCCCGTCGTTGCCGACGACGGCAATCTCCGCCGAGTCGCCGTTTTCCATCACGTACAGGAGCGAAATCATGCAGGTGGTCGGGAAGTAAACGCAGTGCATCGGCACGCCGCGCTCGTAGACGGACTCGCCCAGCGGCATTTTGGTCAATGCCAGGTCGGGCAGCAGGCGGGCGTAGTCCTCCGCGGCCAGCGCCGCCAGCAGGTGATTCTGTTTCGGATCATGCGATCTGGACATGGATTGCCTCTAGGGACTCGAATAGATTCCGGTTGCATTGAACGTGGCCAGCTCTTCAGGCTCGCTCGGGAGCGCTTCCAGGGCCGTGCGTGCACCGCAGGAATCGCAGCGGGCGTGCCAGCGGTTTCCCGTGAGTTCCGGAACCTTGAACGTCAGGGGCTTGGCGCATGTGGCACACAACAGTTCGGTTTGCATGGTTGCCTTCCTTGGTGATTGCGCGTGCAAAGCACGGCTGTCGTTGGTCATGAGCGCGTCCCGGTCTGTGCGCTTGCGTTCGGGTGCAGGGGCGCTCTCTGATAGGGCAGCAGGCGCTCGAATTCCTGCTTCACCACCGCGTAGCATTCGCAGACGCGCTTTTCCAGCGCGGCGCGCTTGAGCACGCTGATGCGGCCGCGGCTGTAGCTGATCAGTCCCGCCTGCTGGAGCCGGCCGGCGGCCTCGGTCACGCCTTCGCGGCGCACGCCCAGCATGTTGGCGATCAGTTCCTGCGTCATGATGAGCTCGGCGCCTTCCAGGCGGTCGATGCTCAAGAGCAGCCAGCGGCACAACTGCTGGTCGAGGGTATGGTGCCGGTTGCATACCGAGGTCTGCGCCATCTGCGTGATCAGGGTCTGCGTGTAGCGCAGGGCGAGGTACTGGAATTCGCCGCCCAGGGCGAATTCGCGCTTTAGCACGCCCGCAGCCATGCGATAGGCGTGGCCCGCGCATTGCACCACCGCCCGGTTGGTGGTGCTTTCACCGCCCATGAAGAGGGAAATGCCCACCAGGCCCTCGTTGCCGGTGATCGCGATTTCCGAGGAAGCGCCGTTATTCGTGACGTACAACAGCGAAATGATGCCGGAAACCGGGAAGTACACGTACTTCAGCGGCATGCCGGATTCGTACAACACCCACCCCAGGGGCATCGCAATGAGCTCTAGATCGGGCAGCAGGCGCTGGTAGGACTTCTCGGCCAGCGCTGCGAGGAGATGATTCTTCCTAGGTTCGCGAGATGCCATGGAGCGAGGAGCCTAGACGGTATTTTTCGACACTTCTGTACGGAAGCGAACATTGGTTTCGGCGGCCCTCCTGTGACGGCCAGCGAACAGAAGGATGCAACGAAGGGGAGGAACATCACCCAAGTTGCCCGGTGCTCAATGCCGGACCAGACGATCAGGATCTGACAATCAAGGAGAACGGACATGACGGAAGTAATTACGAGGAAAGTAGTCGCCAATGAGGCAGATCTGAATCGCGACCCGATCAGCGGGACACCCGGAGCGCATCCCCTGGGCACGGGCGCCGGCGCGGCCTCCGGCGCGGTTGCCGGCGGCGTTGCCGGCTTGGCAGTGGGCGGGCCGGTGGGCGGCATGATTGGCGCCGCAGTGGGCGCGGTGGCGGGCGGCTTGGCGGGCAAGAGCGCCGCCGAAGCCATCAACCCGACCGCCGAGGAATTGTTCTGGCGCGAGACCTACGTCCGGGAGCCCTATTATGTGGCGGGCAAGACGTTCGAATACTACGCGCCGGGCTTTCGCGCCGGCTGGGAAGGCCGCGTACTGCACGACGGCCGCAGCTTCGAGCAGGCGGAACCTGCGCTGCGCTCGAACTACAACCTCGGCAGGAGCGAACTCGATCCGACCTGGCAGGAAGTCAGGCCGGCAGCGCACGCCGCGTGGAATCGTGTCGATAGCGGTTGGAAGGGAAAGCTGTAATTCGGATGACCCTGGCACGTTCGCTGAAGTGGGCTGCCGGGGTCGTTCTTGCGCCGGTACTGCTGGCGGTGTTGTTCATCGCCATATTCGGCTGGAACTGGCTGCGCGGCCCGATCGAACGCATGGCGACCGAGAAGTCCGGCCGCGTGCTCGCGATCCACGGCGACCTGACGATGAAGTTCGCCTGGCCGCGGCCGCGCCTGCGCGCCGGCGCGGTCACGTTCGCCAATCCCGCCTGGGCGGTGGAAAAGCAGATGGTTGCCGCCGAGGGCGTGGAAATCGCGATCGACCTGCCGCAGCTCATCGCGCGCAATATCGTCCTGCCGGAGGTGCGCCTCGAGCGCCCGGTGATTTTCCTGGAACAGGGCACCGAGGGCCGCAAGAACTGGCTGCTGGACATGAACCAGCAGGACGAAACCGCGCGCGTCCGGATCGAGCGGCTGACCCTCGACCGCGGCACGCTCGGCTACGACGACGTGGCGAAGAAGACCCGCATCCGCTCGGAGCTCTCGAGCTCGAGCCCGGGCGTCACGTTCTCCGCGCAAGGCCAATACCTGGGCATGCCGCTCAAGGCCCTGGGCAGCGGCGGGCCGGTGCTGGCGATGCGCGACGAAGACACGCCTTACCCGATCAAGGTGGATGCCACCGTCGGCAAAACGCGGGTGCGAGCGGACGGAACCGTCACCAGCCTGCTCAGGTTC
>JANNXB010000323.1:0-2470 GCA_031409355.1 Betaproteobacteria bacterium
CCACCCGCACAGCTCGATGACCGGCCTGAACCACGCCGCCTCCATCCATTTCCTCGCCGCCATCGACAACGGCGGCTATTTCGAAGGAGATGTATCCAAAGCCAACAAGTTCCGCGATGATCTGGTTTCGAAGCCCTACGAGGTGGACAAGGACGGCAACGTCTGGCCGTTGGAGAAGCCCGGGCTCGGGTTGGAGGTCAACGAGGAGTTTCTTGCGAAACATCCTCCCATTGAGGGACCTGGATACATATGAGAACGCTAATTGCCCTTTTATTGATTTGCTTTTCCGCAAATTCAAATTCACAAAGCTGGCCGAACAAGCCCATCCGCTGGGTGGTGCCCTACACCGGCGGCGGCATCACCGACGTGGTAACGCGGGTGGTGACGCAGAAGATGCAGGCGTCGATGGGCCAACCCATCGTGGTCGAGAACAAGCCCGGCGCCAATTCCATCATCGGGGCGGACATCGTCGCCAAGTCGGCGCCCGACGGCTACAGCATCGTCACCGTGATCGCGGCGCACGCGGCCAACGTCACGCTTTACCAGGGCAAGCTGCCGTTCGAGCCGGTGAAGGGCTTCGTGCCGTTCTCGCTGGCCGCGATCGCGCCGCTGATCCTCACCACCAACAACAATTTCCCGGCCAGGGACGTGAAGGAGCTGATCGCCTATGCCAAGGCGAATCCCGGCAAGATGAACTTCGGCTCGTCGGGCATCGGCGCCGCCGCGCACCTGACCACGGAACTGCTGAAGCAGACAGCGGGCATCGACATGGTGCACGTGCCTTTCAAGGGTACGGCGCCGGCGCTGCTTGCGCTGCAGGGGAACGACATCCAGATCCTTGTGGACGTGCCCAGCACGCTGATGCCGCACGTGCGCGGCGGCAAGATCAAGGCGCTCGCCATGTTCTCCGGCAAGCGCGTCGCTGGCGCGACCGAAGTGCCGACCATGGGCGAGGCCGGCGGCCCGCCGCTGGAAGCCGCCACCTGGGTCATGTTCCTCGCCCCCGCCGGCACGCCTCCCGCGGTCATCGCGAGGCTGTCGCAGGAAGCTCACGCGGCGGTCAACGACGCCGAAATCAAGAAGCGCTTCAGCGACATCGGCATCGAACCGGTCGGCGGCACGCCGGAGCAGACCTCGAAATTCCTCAACGATGAAATCGCCAAGTGGTCGAAGGTCATCACCACGGCAGGCGTGAAGGCGGAGCAATGAAAAGACTCTTCGCGCTGGTTCTGGTTTGTTTTTCAATCACCGCAAATTCCCAGCCCTGGCCATCGAAGCCGCTGCGCATCATCGTGCCCTTCGCGCCGGGCGGCGCGACCGATGTCCTGGCGCGGCTGTTCGGCGCGGAAATGCAGAAGAACTGGGGCCAGCCGGTGGTGATCGAGAACAAGCCCGGCGCGGGCGGCAACATCGGGGCCGAGGCGGGCGCCAGGGCGGCGCCGGACGGCACCACCATGACACTGGTGGCGCACGGCTTCATGTCGGTGAACCCGCACGTCTATCGCGAACTCAAGTACGACTCGGTTCGCGATTTCGCCCCGGTCACACAACTCGTGGACGCTCCGCTCCTGCTGGTCGTGAACCAGACCGTGCCGATCCGCACGGTGAGGGAATTTCTCGACTACGCCCGGGCGAATCCCGGCAAGCTGGTGATCGGCAACGGCGGCGCAGGCACCGCGCAGCACCTTGCAGGGGAGTTGTTCACCAGCATGGCGAAGATCGACGCCTTGCACGCGCCGTACAAGGGCAGCGCGCCGGCGACCAACGACCTGCTGGGCGGCCAGACCCAGGCCATGCTCGACAACATGGTCACGCTGATCCAGCACGTCAAGGCGGGTCGCCTGCGGCCGCTGGGTGTTTCATCCTCGCAGCGCGTGGCGATCCTGCCCGACGTGCCGACCATCGCCGAAGCGGGCGTGCCGGGTTATGCAGCGAGTACGTGGTACGGCGTCACCGTGCCTGCGGCGACACCGCGCGAAATCGTCGGCAGGCTGAACGGCGAAATGGTGCGCATCCTGAAGCTGCCCGACGTTTCGCAGAAGATCTCTGAGATGGGACTGGTCGCCGTCGGCAGCAGCCCCGATGAGTTCGCCGCCTACATCCGTGCGCAGCGCGAACTGGCGGGCAGGCTGGTGCAGATCGCCAAGCTTCCGCAACAGTGAAAGGACAGAAAATGACAAGAATCCTGCTGGCCCTGCTGTTCGCCTGCCTGCCTGCGCTCGCCGCAGCGCAGGCCTGGCCCTCGAAACCCATCCGCTACATCGTGCCGTTCCCGCCGGGGGCGTTCAACGACACCCTCGGGCGCACCATCTCCACCGAACTGTCGAAGACCCTCGGCCAGCCGATGGTGGTGGACAACCGGCCCGGCGGCAACAGCGTCATCGGCACGGAACTCGCCGCCAAATCACCGCCTGATGGCTACACGCTGTTCGGCGCGGCCCTGCCCTTCTCCGCCATCCAGAGCCTGTAC
>JANNXB010000324.1:0-10233 GCA_031409355.1 Betaproteobacteria bacterium
CACGACTTTCGCGACTACCGGCGCGCAGCCTTTCTCGTCGCGCACGAGCTCAGCCTTGGGAAACCGCGCGCGGATGTCCCGCAGGAGTTGAGCCGGCCTCTCCCGCACCATGATCGTCACGATGCCTTTGTCGCTGCAAGCCACGAGAAGCGACCCGACCGCGGATCTGCCGGTGCCGTATCGAATCTCTTCGGGCGGCCTGCGGCGGAGTGGTCCGTCTCTGAACATGAAAGTTGTCTGGCGGAGAGAGAGGGATTCGAACCCTCGATAACGGTTTAAGCCGCTATAACGCCTTAGCAGGGCGCCCCCTTCGGCCACTCGGGCATCTCTCCGGTGTTGCTGTGCGACGCGAAGTGCCGCCATTCTACCCTGCTATATTCGCGCCATGAACTCTCTGCGTCTCGCCGCATTGCTCCTCAGCCTGCTCTTCGCGGCCGGCATTGGCGCCGCCGGCCCGGCGCCCGCCCTGGTGGTTGTGATTGTCATCGACGGCACGCCGCAGGAGCAGCTCGTCAAGTACCGGGACCTGTACGGGCCCGGCGGCTTCAAACGCCTGCTGGAGGGCGGCGCATGGTTTGGCGATGCGCACCACGGACAGGCGATCACGACGACGGCCCCCGGGCACGCGGTGATTCTCACCGGCACCTACCCCTACCGCCACGGCATCATCGACAACGAGTGGATTGACCGGACATCTCTCGGCCAGGTCTATTGCACCGGCGACCCGGCGCATACCTACATCGGCCATGACACGAAAAAGCTCGACGGCACCTCGCCCGCAAACCTGCGTGTCAGCACCGTCGGCGACGAATTGAAGTACTCGAACAACGGCCAATCGAAAGTCATCACGGTCTCGGGCAAGGACCGTGGCGCAATCCTGCTCGCGGGCAAGCGCGGCACTGCCTACATGTACATGGACAAGAGCGGAAGTTTCGCCAGCACGACGTTCTACATGAAAGAGCACCCCCGGTGGCACGCCCAGTACTACGAGGGCAAGCCGCAGGACAGGTGGATGGGCCAATCCTGGCCGCTGCTTCTCCCGGAGGCTGCCTATGCCCGATCCGTTGTCGAGAGCCAGCCCTGGCAGCGTGCCTACGCCGGCATGGGCAGCCGCTTTCCGTTCACGCTGCCGCACGCGGACCAGGCGCCTGCCTACTACGCCGCGCTGATGCGCTCGCCGTTCGGCGACGATGCGATGCTCGAGTTCGCGCGCGCCGCCATCGAAGGTGAAAACCTGGGAAAGAACCCGGCAGGGGTGGCCGACATCCTGGGCATCAGCCTGTCGACGCACGACTACGTCAATCATGTGTTCGGTCCGGAGAGCCGAGTGTCGCAGGACCATCTGCTGCGGCTGGACCGCGCGCTGGCAGGCTTCTTCGATTATCTGGACCGGCGCATCGGCCTGGACAACGTGTTGATCGCGGTCACCGCGGACCACGGCTTCATGAATGTTCCGGAGTACAGCGCGGCGCTCGGACTGGGGGGCGCCCGCTTCAACGACCTGAAAATGATGGCCGAGCTGAACGCGCATCTGGCCAGGCGCTTCGGGCCCGGCAACCACGCGGTGCGCATATCCCGGGCGACCATCCTGCTCGACCCGGCGCTGATCGAGAAGAAATCACTCAACCGGGTCGAGGTCGAGACCGAGGCGGCGCGCTTCCTCGGCAGCTATCCCGGCCTGGCGGCGGTCTTTACGCGCTCACAGCTGGAAACCGGGGCGTGGCCCAATCAGCCGCTGGCTCTCAAGGTGCAGAGGGCCTGGAACCGCGACCTGAGCGGCGATCTTTACCTGGTGCTGAATCCGAATACCATGATGGGCGGCAACGCGGCGACGCACGGCTCCCCATACAACTACGATACCAACGTGCCGCTGATGTTCCACGGCAGGCCCTGGATCAAGCCCGGCAAGTACCCGCAGGCCGTATCGGTCGCCGACATCGCGCCCACGCTCGCGTACCTGCTCGAGATCCGCCCGCCCTCCGGCAGCGAAGGCCGCGTGCTGGCGGAAATAATCCGGTAGCCACCCCGTGCGCCTGGCGGCAGTTCTTCTCGCTTCGCTTCTCGTTGCCTGCGCCGCGGCGCCGCCGCCCGGCGCGGCGCCACTCGAATTCACGATCCTGCACCTGAACGATGTCTACGAAATGACCCCGGTGAGCGGCGGCAAGGAAGGCGGACTGGCGCGCGTTGCCACTCTCCGCAAGCAGCTGCTCGACGAGAATCCCAACACCGTCACCGTCTTCGCCGGCGATCTGTTCAGTCCTTCCGCGCTGGCCACCGTGAGGGTCGACGGCGAGCGGCTGGAAGGCAGGCACATGGTGGCTGCCATGAATGCCGTGGGCCTCGATTACGCCACCTTCGGCAATCACGAGTTCGACGTCGGCCATCGCGCGTTCCTCGACCGGCTGCGCGAGTCGCGCTTCGCCTGGATTTCAAGCAACGTGTTCGACCGCCAGGGGGGGAGCTTTCCCGGGGTCGCGCGCAACAAGGTGGTGGAAATCCGTGGCCGCGGCGGAAAGACCCTCCGCCTGGGATTCTTCGGACTGACGGTGGACAACAACACTGCGGACTACGTCAGCTATGCCGACTTCCTCGAGGCGGCCCGCGCCCAGGCGAAGGAGCTGCGCGGCCGGGTGGACGTTCTGGTCGCGCTCACGCACCTTACCGCCCGGCAGGACATTGCCCTGGCGGAGGCCGACCTGGGGATCGATCTCATCCTCGGCGGGCATGATCACGAGAACATGCAGTACTGGCGCGGCCCCCGCTTCGTTCCCGTTTTCAAGGCCGATGCCAACGCCCGGTCGGCTTACGTCCATCGAATTCGATACGACCTGGAGAGCAAGGAGCTGACGGTGCGCTCGGTTCTGCAACGCGTCACCGACAGGATCCCGGAGGACCCGGCGACCCTGGCCGTGGTCCGGCACTGGATGGAGCGCGCCTTCGCCGCCTTCCGTGCCGAAGGTTTCGAGCCGGAGCAGGCCGTGGCCGCGGTGCCGGTTGCCCTGGATGGATTGGAATCCAGCGTTCGCAATCACCCCACTGCGCTCACCTCGCTCATCGCCGAGGCCATGCGGACGGCGGTGCCGGGCGCGGAGCTTGCGCTCTTCAACAGCGGCTCGATCCGGGTGGACGATGTCCTGCCGCCGGGTCCGCTGACGCAGCTGGACGTGATCCGCATCCTGCCTTTTGGCGGGCGGGTTTGCCAGGCCGAGATCGAAGGGGCGCTGCTGCGCAGGGTTCTCGACCAGGGAATGGCAAACCTTGGTCACGGCGGATTTCTGCAGACGTCAGGTGTTGGCCGGGACAAGTCCGAATGGCGGGTGAACGGCGCGCCGCTAGCGGCCGGGCGAATCTACCGTGCGGCGATCGCCGAGTACCTGATCTCGGGCAAGGAACAAGGGCTGGGGTATCTCGCCCACGGGACGCCCGGCATCCGGGCCGACTGCGACAAGAAGAGCGATGTCCGGTTCGCCCTGATCGCCTATCTGCAGAAAACCTACGGCGGCCGCTAGGGCGGCGTAGAGGCGATCCGACCCGCCTTACTCCTGCTCCAGCACGCAGGACGTCAGTCCTGCTCCAATTCGAACGCCTTGTGCAGCACGCGCACGGCCAGTTCGGCGTATTTCTCGTCCACCACCACCGAGATCTTGATCTCCGAGGTGGAGATCATCTGGATGTTGATCCCCTCCTCGGCCAGCGTGCGGAACATCTTCGCGGCGATGCCGGCATGCGAGCGCATCCCGAGGCCCACCACCGAGACTTTCGCCATGTGGTCGTCGCCCGTGATCTCGCGGCACTTGATGGCCGGCTTGACCTGGTCGTTCAGCATGCGCATCGCCTTGGCCATGTCGGCGCGCCCCAGCGTGAACGACAGGTCCGTGGTGCCGTCATGGCCGACGTTCTGCACGATGACATCCACGTTGATGCCGGCATCGGCGATCGGCCCGAGGATCGCGTAGGCGATGCCCGGCCTGTCCGGGACCGCGTGAACGGTGATCTTGGCCTCGTCGCGCTGCATCGCAACGCCCGAGACGACTGCCTTTTCCATGGCCATGTGCGGGTCATCCTCAAAAGTGATCAACGTGCCGGAGCGCGCCTCCTGCTCCACCGGGATTTTCGGGTCGGTGAGGCTGGAGAGCACGCGCGTCGGCACCTTGTACTTGCCGGCGAATTCCACCGAGCGGATCTGCAGCACTTTCGACCCTGCGCTCGCCATCTCGATCATTTCCTCGAAGCTGATGGTATGCAGGCGCCGCGCCTCGGGCACGAGGCGCGGATCCGTGGTGTAGACGCCGTCGACGTCGGTGTAGATCTGGCACTCATCCGCGCCCAGCGCCGCGGCAAGCGCCACCGCCGAGGTGTCGGAGCCGCCGCGTCCCAGCGTCGTGATGTTGCCCTCGGCGTCCACGCCCTGGAAGCCCGCCACCACCGCGACGCAGCCGTTCTCCAGATCCTGGCGCAGCCGCAATTCGTCGATCGACACGATGCGCGCCCGGGTGAACGCAGAATCGGTCAGCACCTTGACCTGCCAGCCGGTATAACTGCGCGCCTTGACGCCCAGCGCCAGCAGCGCCATCGCCAGCAGGCCCACGGCGACCTGCTCGCCGGTGGCAGCGACGACATCCAGTTCACGGGGGTCCGGGTGCTCCTGCACGCCGACGGCGAGCGACAGCAGCCGGTTGGTCTCGCCGGACATCGCCGAGGGCACCACTACAATGCGGTGCCCGGCCGCCTGCCACTTGGCGACGCGCCACGCGACGTTGCGGATGCGCTCGATAGTGCCTACCGAGGTACCGCCGAATTTCTGGACGATGAGGGCCATGCTGGAAGGGGAAAGGTGGGCGCGGCGGAGAGTGAGTCCGCAGGAAATTCCGTAAGTTGTTGAATTAGCGGTCGCATTCTACGCTATGGCACCGCTACCCCCAAAGCTACCCCCAATGCGACGCTGGACGATCCTGAACTTTTGCGGATTAAAGGCTTCGACTCCCAACTGACCATCGGCTTTGCGCGCGGCCAGCAGCAAGGGTGCTCAGGATCCTCGATCCACGTCTTGCTTAATCCCGCGCAGCGTTTCGACCGCGCGCGCCAGGTTGAACTGGCGGAACTCCTGCTCGCGCAGCACCGGACGAAGTTGCGCCTCCAACTGCCGCTCAAGCTGCCCTATCCGTCCATCGGATAACTCAGGTTCCGGGGTACGAGGAATCGCGAGCTTACGCCTCACTAGGTCCACAAACCCGGGCTGCGTGGGATCAAAGCCAGCAGCGCGTACTGCGTGATCCACATCGAAGAAATCCCGGATCGCCACCTCGCTACGGCATAGAGCCGCACGAACTTTCTCTGCCATAGCTTCCAAGTACGACAACGCGACCACAGGATAAGTATCGATAAGTGCCTGACCGCCGATTGGATTCAGCAAGACGGTTCTTGCTGCGCCTTGGGCGGTCTCAGTCATATTTGGCTCGCGCACGCCCACCTCGATGCTCACCGGTTCGACGTGACCGTCGATCAGCGATTCGTAGGACAGAACGGCATTGTACTGCGTGGAGTTGTTGAAGCCGCGCAGCGCCTCGGCAATGCGAAATCCCGGCAAACGCTCTTCGACCCGCGCGAGCGCCTGCCTCAGCGGCTCGACGCTTTGACTGCGCTGGGCGCGCGTCGAATCAACGGCGGTGGGAATGCTGAAGTCGAGATCCTCGCTCAGCCGATAGAAGCCGCCGTGAATCTTCGACAGGCACGTTCCTCCCTTGAACGTAAGTTTGCCGCACTCCTCTGCCAGATACTCTAGCGCCACACTGCAGAAATAGTCCTTTTCGACAAGGCGTGCGCTGAAGCCGGTTTCCGCAGTCGTGTAACCGATCGCTTCGCGCAAGAGCGCGGCATCGTCGGCATGCAGGCGGATCGCCATCTCAGGCCGCGCCGTTCACGACCACACCCCATCGGCGGTTGATGCGGCCGCGCTTCGGCGAAGTTGGAATCCACGGAATGAGCCCGGTCGATTGCGGCAGCTTTTTCTCCAGCTTGCGTAGCAGCCTGCCGTCGACTCCTGCCTGATCTAGAATCAGTCCGATGCGGCGAATCGTGCCGACATCGCCATATCGAAGCGTCATGTCCACGATTTCCGGCGCGCTGACACGCTTTTTCTCAAGCGCGCTGCGTATCCACCGGTAGCCGCGCGGCAGGCTGTTGAAGCGGGCCCAGTCGTAGACCGCGTCGACGAGGGTGCGCGCACGCGACGGATAGATCGCCACCAGTCCGTCACGCGTTACAACCTCTTCAGTGCCGCCAAGTCTTTCATCTGCGACCTTAATTAGCGCCAGCCGGGTGGCTCCGATGCTGCGCTCACCGGAGATGCGGTTGTTGTATGCGTAGACCCGTGTGGGAATCTGCTCGTCAAAGCCGTGCCGATTGAAGGCGTTAGGCCCGCAAATCTGGTAGCGGCCCTTTACGTCCTCCATTAGGGTGTTTAGGGCCAGGACGTCGTCCGGGCTCCATTTCCCCCCTAGCGGGAGCGTTCTTGGCAAGAGGTACAGGCCGCGCCGCACCCTGGCGATCCACCCTGCCCTCGCCAGCCGGCTGAGGAGGTTACGTTCCTGGAGCGGGTTAAGACCCAGCGCCTTGCGTAAATCTCCCGTGCGCACTGTCGCCTGTCCGCGCATTTGCGCGTAGGCGAACAGCCGCCGTTCCGTTTCCCCTAGCCCGCTCTTCAAGGTTGCACACTATTTTAGGTAAGTCGCTTGGAGAGCGATTTTCCCATAAATAGAGTGCATAAGCCACCTGGTGGCCCGGTGCCCGGACCAGACGTGCGAGGCGGCAGGATGTGGTAGACTGTGTACATTCACACACGAAGAGATCCGTCGATGTCCACCACCATGACAATCCGACTCGAAGACGAGGTCAGGGACCGCCTTGACCAGCTTGCCGAAGCGACCCAGCGCAGCAAGTCGTTCCTGGCGGCCGAAGCGATCCGCGCCTTCGTCGAAACGAACGAGTGGCAGATCGGAGAAATCCGCGCCGCGCTGCGCGAGGCCGATGCCGGAGACTTCGCCAGCGACAAAGACGTTGCGGCACTGTCCAGGAAATGGAAGGTGAATGCGCGTTAGGTGGTTGCGCAAGGCCTTGCGCAACCTTGATGAGGAAGCCAGCTACATTGCGAGCGACGACGAGAAGGCAGCTCGCCTAGTCGTTGAGCGGGTTGTCGGCGCGGTGGCGATACTTGCAGATCAGCCCGGACTCGGGCGTCCCGGGCGCGTCCCGGGCACGCGCGAGCTGATGGTGAAGAAAACACGCTACATAGTTCCGTACCGGGTGCGGGGTGAGACGGTCGAAATCCTGCGGGTATTCCACACTTCGAGGCGTCTGCCCGAGAAGTGGTAGGCGTCAGGCAGGGAATTTGGTCTTTCCGGAACTCTCCGGGACTTGCCGGGACCGGTCTTGGCGGAGAGTGAGGGATTCGAACCCCCGAGCCCTTGCGGGCTAACGGTTTTCAAGACCGCCGCATTCGACCGCTCTGCCAACTCTCCCTTGAAATATCACCGTAACGACCTCATTGTAACCTGTTGGCAGACATGGCTTTTTGAATGAAACTTTGGTTCCGTTTTATTGTCTTATACTAAGCACATCACTAGGAGGAACGGATGCAACCAGAACTGCAGTCGATCAACACCGGCACCGGCTACGACGGCGTAGCGATTGCGCCGGATACGCAGAAGGTCCTGCGCAATACGTACATGCTGCTCGCCCTCACGATGGTTCCGACCGTCGGCGGCGCCGCGCTCGGCATGGCGACGGCGTCGATCATCACCGGCAGCCCGATCCTCAGCTTTTTCCTGATGCTCGGCGCGGTCATCGGCCTGCAGTTCGGCATCGTGCGCTTCCGCGACAGCGTGATCGGCATCGGCCTGCTGCTGCTGATGACGGGCCTGCTGGGCTGGTTCCTCGGCCCACTGCTGAATGCAGCGCTGTCGATGCGCAACGGCATGCAGCTGGTCGGCTACGCCGCGGCCGGCACCGGCGCGATCTTCTTCACCATGGGCACGATCGCCACGGTGACCAAGCGCGATTTCAGCTTCATGGGCAAGTTCCTGTTCGTCGGCATGCTGGCGGTGCTGTTCGCGGGAATCGCGAATATGTTCCTGCAGATCCCGGTGCTCAGCCTGGTGATTTCGACCGTCGCGCTGATCGTGTTCTCGCTCTTTCTGCTGTATGACCTGTCGCGCATCGTGACCGGCGGCGAGACCAACTACGTGATGGCGACCACGGGCGTGTACCTCAGCCTGCTCAACATCTTCACCAGCCTGCTGCACCTGCTGATGGCCCTGGGGGGCGAGAAAGACTGACGGGCCCCTGCCTTGCCGTAAAAAAAAGGCGCCTGCGGGCGCCTTTTTTCATGCCCGTTCAGTCCCGCTCGAACAGGGCTATGGATTCGACGTGTGCAGTATGGGGAAACATGTTGACCACGCCCGCTGCGGATAGCTGAAACCCTTTCTGATGCACGAGGATGTCGGCGTCGCGCGCGAGTGTGGCGGTGTCGCAGGAGACATAGACGATGCGCCGCGGCCAGTCGTCGGGCAGCGAATGCACGAGGCTGACCGCGCCCTCGCGCGGCGGGTCGATGAGGAGCTTGTCGAAGCGCCCATAAGGTCCGAGGTTCGGGTGGAACAGGTCGGCGACTTCGAACTGGGCGACGAGGTTGTTGGCGGCGGCGTTCTGGCGCGCGCGTTCCACCAGCAGGGCGCTGCCCTCGAAGCCGATCACCTGCGCGCCGCGCGCGGCGAGCGGCAGGGTGAAGTTGCCGATGCCGCAGAAGAGGTCCGCGACCCGCTCGCCCGGCTGCGGATCGAGCAGGCGCAGGGCGCGCGACACCAGCAGCCGGTTGACGGCCGGGTTGACCTGGGTGAAATCGGACGGCTGGAACGCGATCCGCACGCCGAATTCGGGCAGGTCGTAGTAAAGAACGTCGCGCAGCGCCGGATGGAACGGCGCCACGGTCTCTGGACCCGCGGGCTGCAGCCAGACATGCACGGCCCGCGCATCCGCGAATTCGCGCAGCAAAGCCTGGTCGGGCTCCGAGAAGGGCAGCAAGTTGCGGAACAGGAGGACAGTCGCCGCGTCACCCACCGCGATCTCCACCTGCGGGACCCGGTCCCGGATCGACAGGCTACCAATGAGAGTCCTCAAGGGATCGATCAGGGAAGAGATCGGGGCCGGTAATACCTCGCAGCTGTGCATGTCCACGACGTAGGTGGATTTCTTCTCGCGAAAGCCGACCAGCGCACCGCCCTTCGCTTCAACGTAACGCACCGACAGGCGCGCGCGATGCCGGTAACCCCATTCATCGCCGTAGATCGGCGGCAGCATGGCGTCCGCCCCGACCTTGCCGATGCGCGCCAGGTTGTCTTCCAGCCCGCGCTGCTTGGCGGCGACCTGGGTGCGCGCATCGACGTGCTGGGTGGCGCAGCCGCCGCAGACGCCGAAGTACGGGCAGCGCGGCTCGCGCCGGGAGGCCGACGGCCTGAGAATCTCGGTTACGCGCGCGCGGTCGAATTTCGGCTTGGTTTCGAGCAGCCGCGCCTCGACCAGCTCGCCCGCCAGCGCGCCTTCGACGAACACGACCTTGCCGGCACTGCGCGCGACGCCGCGGCCCGCGGCATCGAGCGCATCGATCTCAAGCCTCATTCCAGAGCTTGAGGAATTCGTGCCAATGCGGCTTGTCCTGAGTTTTCAGGTAATTCCTCAGGACCTCGATTTCCTTCTGATAGGCGTCCTTCGAGTAGTAGCCCCGTAGAAGCTGATAGCGCAGGAACAGGAGATAGGTATTCGCCGTGTCGGCCTCGCAATAGTCGCGGATTTTCGCGATATCGCCGGCGAGCCAGGTTTCCCAGACCTTTGCTCCTCCAATACCAATTTTTCCCGGGAAGCCGGCAAGCTGCGCGACGTCATCCAAGGGCGCATTGTTGCGCGGCTGGTACATACCCAGTACATCCATGAGGTCGAGGTGCTGATCCTGATATCGCCCGTAGTAATTGTTTCGGCCCGGCTCCCAGAATCTTGATGCGTTGACTCCGTGCATCAGTCCCCGGTAGTTCATGACCGGCAAATCGAATCCACTGCCATTCCAGGACACGATCTGCGGAACCAGCTTCTCCAGTCCATCGTAGAACTTCTGCAATATCTCCGGTTCCGTGCGCTCGGGCTCGCCGATGGAGAACACCTGGACCACGCCATCGTCGCCGCGCA
>JANNXB010000325.1:0-3755 GCA_031409355.1 Betaproteobacteria bacterium
AAGCCGTCCCAAGCAATCCCCCTCTGTTTCGCAAGCTGGCAAGCGCGCAAGGCTATCATTTGCCGCCTCGCCGCCTTATCACATCGCTTATTATCCGGCCCGGAGGAGTGACATGAACCAACTGGATTTCAAGGGGAAAACTGCGGTCGTCACCGGCGGCATGCAGGGCATCGGCGCGGCCATCGTCAAGCGCCTCGAAGCCTCGGGCGCCAAAGTGGCGGTCTGGGACCTGGATGGACCGGGGAAAGTGGATGTCGCCAACAATGACTCGATTCTGAGCGCATTGAAAAGCACGCTGGCTCAGCTCGGCCGGATCGACATTCTGGTCAACAACGCCGGCATTGCCGGCCCCTCGATGCCGGTGGTCGACTACCCGATCGATCAGTGGGAGCGGGTCATCAACATCGACCTGAACGGTCCGTTCCTGTGCTGCCGCGCCGTGGTGCCACACATGGTGAAGGCGGGCTACGGGCGCATCGTCAACATCGCCTCGGTCGCCGGCAAGGAGGGCAACCCGAACGCCGCCGCCTACGCCGCCGCCAAGGGCGGTCTGATCGCGTTCACCAAAGCGCTCGGCAAGGAACTCGCCCTATCCGGTGTGCTGGTCAATTGCGTGACGCCGGCAGCGGCGCAGACCGCGATCCTCGAGCAGGTGACGCCGGAATTCGCCAAATTCATGCTCTCCAAGATCCCGATGGGGCGCTTCGTCAAGGTGGATGAGATCGCGGCGATGGTCTGCTGGCTCGCATCCGAGGACTGCTCGTTCAGCACGGGCGGCGTATTCGACATTTCCGGCGGAAGGGCGACGTACTGACATGGCCAAGAAAAAAGACCCAGAGTTGCGCAGCGTGCAGTGGTTCGGCCGCGAGGACATCTACGGTTTCATCTACCGCAGCTGGACCAAGAACCGCGGCGTGCCGCAGGACCAGTTCGACGGCCGCCCGGTGATTGGCATCTGCAATACGTTCTCCGAGCTGGTGCCCTGCAACTCGCATTTCCGCATCCTCGCCGAGCACGTCAAGGCCGGGGTGCTGGAAGCGGGCGGTTTCCCGATGGAGTTCCCGGTGATGTCCCTCGGCGAAACACTGCTGCGGCCTACCGCGATGCTCTACCGCAATCTCGCCTCGATGGACGTGGAAGAGTCGCTGCGCGCCAATCCCATCGACGGCACGGTGCTGCTGGTGGGTTGCGACAAGACCACGCCGGCGCTGCTGATGGGTGCCTCGTCGGTGGATCTGCCCACGATCGCTGTTTCCGGCGGACCCATGCTTTCCGGCAAGTACCGCGGCACGGATATCGGCTCCGGGACCAACGTCTGGTCCATGTCGGAGGACTTGCGCGCGGGCAAGATCTCGCTCGACGAATTCCACGAGGCCGAGTCCTGCATGCATCGCTCGCATGGCCACTGCATGACCATGGGCACTGCTTCGACCATGGCTTCGATGGTGGAGGCGCTGGGCATCGGCATGCCGGGCAATGCCGCCTACCCGGCGGTGGATGCTCGCCGAAATGTGCTCGCGCGCATGGCCGGCCGGCGCATCGTCGAACTGGTGAAGCAGAAAATCACGATTTCCAAGATTCTGACGAAGCAGGCCTTCGAGAACGCGATTCGCGCCAACGCAGCCATCGGCGGCTCGACCAACGCCGTCATCCACCTGATCGCCATCGCACGCCGTATCGGGGTCGACCTGACGCTCAATGACTGGGATCGCCTCGGACGCGGCGTTCATACGCTCGTCAACCTGATGCCCAACGGCAAGTACCTGATGGAGGATTTCTGTTACGCGGGCGGCCTGCCGGTCGTCCTGCGCGAGCTTGGCGAGAACAGGTTCCTGCACAAGGACGCCTTGACCGTCAACGGCAAGACGATCTGGGAGAACAACAGGGACGCGCCCTGCCACAACAGCGAGGTCATCACGCCGTTCAAGAAGCCGTTCAAGAAGAACACCGGCATCGCGGTGCTGCGCGGCAACCTGTGCCCGGGCGGCGCGATCATCAAGCCCTCGGCGGCGACGCCGAAACTCATGAAGCACAAAGGCCGCGCTGTGGTGTTCGAAAACATCGAGGACTTCCACAAGCGCATCGACGATCCGAAGCTGGACATCGACGAGAAGTGCATCATGGTGCTGAAGAACTGCGGTCCGAAGGGATTTCCCGGCATGGCCGAAGTCGGCAACATGCCCCTGCCGCCGAAACTTTTGAAAAAAGGTGTCACCGACATGGTGCGAATTTCGGACGCACGCATGAGCGGCACCGCCTACGGCACAGTGATCCTGCACATGGTGCCCGAGGCGGCCGCGGGCGGCCTGCTCGCGCTGGTGCAGAACGGCGACATCATCGAACTGGATGTCGCGAAACGGAAACTGCAACTGCTGGTTTCTCCGGCGGTGATCGCGAAACGCAAGCAGGCCTGGAGAAAACCCAAGCCACCGCTTTCACGCGGCTACTGGAAGCTTTACTTCGACCACGTATTGCAGGCCGACCAAGGAGCCGATCTCGATTTTCTCGCCGGCAAATCCGGACCCTTCGTGCCGCGCGACAACCACTAGGCGGTGACGCTTCCGATCATCGGCATTACGATGGGCGACGCTGCCGGCGTCGGGCCCGAGGTCGTCATGAAGGCGCTCGCACGTCGCGAGGTCTTCGAAAGCTGCCGGCCGCTGGTGATCGGCGACGCGAAGCAGCTCGCAAGGGCGGGCAAGCTTTTGAACCTGAAGCTTGAAATAAATCCGATCAAGCATCCGCGAGAGGCGTTGTTCAAGTCCGGCATCGTCGATTGCATCGAACCCGCCTCTGTCCCCGCAGACATTCCGTACGGCAAGGTATCGGCCACCGCAGGCGAAGCGGCTTACAGGTACATCGAGCTCTCCATAAAGCTCGCCCTCGAGGGTGCCATCGATGCAATCTGCACTGCGCCGATCAACAAGGAAGCTGTTAATGCAGCCGGGCATCACTTCCCCGGGCATACCGAAATTCTCGCGGCCCTGACAGGTACGGCAGAAGTTTCGCTGACGCTGTTCTCACCGAAGCTGCGCATCATCCATGTCACCGCGCACATGGGGCTGCTGGATGCGATCGAGAGGATTGACGCCGCACTGATCGAACGCACGATTGCGCGCGGCCGCGACCTGGTGATGCGTGCCGGTTGGAAGGAACCGCGCATCGGCGTCTGCGGTATCAACCCCCATGCGGGCGAAGGTGGCTTGTTCGGTCGCGGCGAGGAGGAGTCCAAGATTGCCCCTGCCATCGCGGCCGTCCGTGCTCGCGGCTGGCGCGTGGAAGGTCCCCTGCCCGCCGATGCC
The DNA here is from genome assembly GCA_031409355.1 of Betaproteobacteria bacterium. Taxonomy (GTDB): domain Bacteria; phylum Pseudomonadota; class Gammaproteobacteria; order Burkholderiales; family SG8-39; genus RBG-16-66-20. The sequence continues at coordinate 3,303 of JANNXB010000325.1, forward strand.
CTCATGTACCAGGCCGCGCGCGGCGATTTCGACCTGGTGGTGGCGATGTACCACGACCAGGGGCACGGACCGGTCAAGGCAATGGGCCTGGAGCACGGGGTAAACGTCACGGCCGGCCTGCCGATCGTGCGCACCTCGGTCGATCACGGCACCGCCTTCGACATCGCCGGCACCGGGAAGGCCGACGAGCAAAGCATGCTCGAAGCGTTGAAATACGCCGCGTTGCTGGCGCCGCGCTAACATAATTCCAGGAGAAGCCATGCTGCAAGCCGCCGACCTCACCATCCGCCTAAATGCCGCCGACGACGTCGTCATTGCGCGCGTCGAGCTCGCTGCGGGAACAACGCTCGTCAAGGAAGCCAACCTCGCGGTCGCGTCGCGCATCCCCGCGGGGCACAAGGTCGCGGTCCGGGACGTGAAAGCCGGGCAGCCGGTGCGGCGCTACAACCAGAT
>JANNXB010000326.1:0-4031 GCA_031409355.1 Betaproteobacteria bacterium
CGATGAAGCTCATCAACAACATGGTGTTGTTCCAGAACGTGGTGGCCCTGTCCGAGGCGCTGGCCCTGATCCTGCACGTCGGCCTGGATCCGCAAACCGCGTTCAACGTGCTGGCGAAGGGCTCGGCCGACAGCTTCGCGCTGCGCAACCACGGCATGAAGGCGATGCTGAAGCACGACTTTCCCGAGAAAGCCTACTCCTCGGAATACGCGCTGAGGGACATCCGCTACGCGCTGCGTCTCTCCGAAGAGGCGGGCGTGTTCCTGCGCGGCGCCGACAACGCCAAGGAAACCATCAAGAAGGCGATCCGCGCCGGCTATGGCAAGAACTACTTCCCGGTGCTCGCCAAGGTCGTGGCTGCGCCGGCGGCCAAGCCCGCGCCGTCCAAGCCCGCCGCGAAGAAGAAACGCGGCTAGAACAGCCGCATCTGGCCTTCGGCCTCCGGCGGACGGAACAGCGAACAATCGAGGTCCTTCCTCGAAGCCATGTGGTTGTCCTCGCTGTTCAGGCCCAGTCGCCGGCATGACAGGTCGAAGCGCTTGCCGATGAGTTCAACGAAATTTCCCGATCCTGTCATGCGCGAGCCGAAATTCGGGTCGTTCTCGCGCCCATTGCGCGACTGCCGCACGATGCTCATGACGTGCTCGGCGCGTTGCGGATAGTGCGCGGCCAGCCATTCCTTGAACAGGGGGCGCACCTCGTTGGGCAGGCGCATCAGTATCCAGCCAGCCATGGTCGCGCCGACCTGTGCCGCGGCTTCCATCACGTCTTCGAGCGATTTGTCGGTGAGCGCCGGGATCAGCGGGGCGACCATCACGCCGCAGGGGATGCCAGCGCCCGCGAGCGCGCGCAGCGCGTCCACCCGCCGTTGCGGGCTGGCGGCGCGCGGCTCCAGGGTGCGCGCCAGCTTGTGGTCCAGCGTGGTGATCGAGAGGAAGGTCTTCACCAGGTTCTTCTTCGCCATCGGCGCGAGCAGGTCGATGTCGCGTTCGATCAGCGCCGACTTGGTGACGATGGTCAGCGGGTGGTCGCAGGCCGCGAGCACTTCCAGCAGGCCGCGCATCACCTTGTAGCGCCGTTCGATCGGCTGGTAGCAGTCGGTGTTGGTGCCGAAGGCGATCGGCTTCGCCCGGTAGCTCTTCTTCGACAGCTCTTCCTTCAGCAATTGCACTGCGTTGGTCTTGGCGAAGAGCCTGGTCTCGAAATCCAGACCGGGCGAAAGTTCGAGGTAGGCGTGGCTTGGCCTGGAGTAGCAGTAAATGCAGCCGTGCTCGCATCCCCGGTAGGGATTGATCGACTGCTCGAACGGAATGTCTGGCGAATCGTTGCGCGCGATGATGGAGCGGGCCCGCTCTTCGGTCACTGTCGTCGGCAGCGGACGTTCGGCTTCTTCTTCATCCGTCCAGCCGTCGTCGAAGGGCGAGCGCGCTTCGGTCTCGAACCGGCCCTGGATTTGCGAAAGCGCGCCACGCAGCTTCGGCATTCGATCTAGAATTGCTCTCTCCCCCTATGCTGTATATATGAACAGTACCACAAGCGACGCCCGGTTCAACGTCGGTCTGCTCGCCGCCTGCCAGGCGATGCTCATGACCAACAACGCCACGCTGATCGCGATCAACGGCCTGGCCGGGCTCGCGCTCGCGCCGACGCCCGCGCTGGCGACGCTGCCGGTGACCTGCTGGGTGGTGGGCGGGGCGATCGCGACCATGCGGGCGTCGCAGTACATGAAGAAGGTCGGGCGGCGCAAAGGCCTGATACGCGGCGCCTCGGTGGGGATCGTCGGCGCGGCGATCTGCGCGGCCGCGATCTGGCAGGCGAGTTTCTGGCTGCTGTGCTTCGGCGCGCTGGTCTGGGGCACCTACAACGCGTTCGGCCAGTACTACCGGTTCGTGGCGGCCGAGGTGGCGGCGCCGGATTTCCGCGCCACCGCGGTGTCGCTGGTGCTCGCCGGAGGCCTGGTCGGCGGCATCGTCGGGCCCACGCTTAGCCGCTACACGATCGACCTCGTCGGCCCGAGGTTCGCCGGCGCGTACCTGGCGCTGATCGTATTCGCGCTCCTTACCATGGCGGTCCTGAGCCGGATCCGGATTCCCGATCCCACCGCGGCGGAGCAGCAGGCGAGCGGACGGCCGCTGTCCGAGATCGCGGCGCAGCCGAAATACATCGTCGCAGTCATGGCGGGCGCGATCGGCTACGGCGTGATGAACTTCCTCATGACCTCGACGCCGATCGCCATGGGCGTTTGCGGCCATCCCTACGGTGACGCGGCGTTCGTCATCTCGGCCCACGTGATCGCGATGTTCGCGCCCTCGTTCGTAACCGGCGGCCTGATCAGGCGCTTCGGCACGATCCCGGTGATGCTCGCCGGAGCGGCGCTCAATATCGCCTGCATCGTCATCGCGCTCTCGGGCGTGGCGGTGGCGAATTTCTGGTGGGCGATGGTGCTGCTGGGCGTGGGCTGGAATTTCCTCTACATCGGCGCCACCACGCTGCTCACCGAGACCTACCGGCCCGAAGAGCGCGCCAAGGCGCAGGGCGCCAACGAAACCGCGATCTTTATCATGATGGCGCTGTCCTCGTTCTCCTCCGGCATGATCGTCACCAACGCCGGTTGGGAGAAGGTCAATTACGCCGCCACCCCCCTGATTGCGGTGGTGATCCTGGCGCTCTTATTCTTGTTCGTTCATATGAAGAAAAACAGGACCTGACAATGCGACCGCCAGCAGAAGTGGGAATGCGCCTTGACGACGTGGACACGCCCGCGCTGATCCTCGACCTGGATGCATTCGAGGCCAACCTGAAGCGCCTGGCGGACGCGCTGCCGCCCCGCATCCGCGTACGGGCGCATGCGAAGACCCACAAGTGCCCGGAGGTCGGCAAACGCCAGATTGCCGCCGGTGCGGTGGGCATGTGCTGCCAGAAGGTCTCCGAAGCCGAGGCCATGGTCGACGGTGGCATCGCCGATGTCCTGGTGTCGAACGAGATCGTGGGCCCGCGCAAGCTGGAGCGCCTGGCCGCGCTGGCGAAGCGCGCGCGCATGGGCGTGTGCGTGGACCATGCCGACAACGTGCGCGACCTGGAGGCGGCGATGCAGCGCGCGGGTGCGAAGATCGACGTCTACATCGAGCTCGAGGTCGGGATGCGCCGCTGCGGCGTCGCACCCGGCGCACCCGCCGTGGCGCTGGCGCGCGCGATCGTGGCGTCGCCAAGCCTGCGCTTCGCCGGAATCCATGCCTACCATGGCCGCGCGCAGCACATCCGCTCGATGGAAGAGCGTCGCGCCACAATTACTAAATCTTCCTTGGATGTAATAAATACTAAAGCAATGCTCAAGATGGCCGGCATCGAATGCCCGATCGTCACGGGCGCGGGCAGCGGCACGTTCATGTTCGAGGTCGCGCTCGGCGCCTGGGACGAGATCCAGCCCGGCTCCTATGCCTTCATGGATTCCGACTACGCGCGCAACGAGTGGGCGCCGCCCATGCCGCGCTTCGAGCATTCGCTGTTCGTGCTGGCAACGGTGATGAGCCGGCCGAATCCCGGGCTCGCGGTCCTGGATGCGGGCCTCAAGGCTTCGAGCGTGGATTCAGGCATGCCGACGGTATGGCAGCGGCCGGGAATCGAGTACACGCGAGCTTCCGATGAGCATGGCTGGGTGGAGTTCGCCAGGGAAAAGCCGGTCGCAGCCGCGATGCCCGCGCTCGGTGAAAAAATGCTGCTCGTACCCGGTCACTGCGACCCGACGATCAACCTTTACGACTGGTATGTTTGCATGCGCAAGGGCGTGGTCGAGGCGTTGTGGCCGATCACCGCGCGCGGCGCGGTCAATTAATGCGCGCGCGGCGCGGTCAATTAGTGCGCGCGCGGCGCACTTTACTAGCATTTCTCAGAAGGGAAAACATGCGCAAGCAATATCTGAATCCGAAAGAAATATTCCATTCGCCGTTCTTTACCCACACCATCACGGTGTCCGGTCCGGCGAAAATAGTCTACGTCTCGGGCCAGGTGAGCTACGACCGCGAAGGCCGTGT
>JANNXB010000327.1:0-2204 GCA_031409355.1 Betaproteobacteria bacterium
CAAGCCGACGTTTTTGCCTATCAGCGCCTGCTGCGCGACCGCGGCAGCAGCTTCGGCCTGGTGATCCTCGATCCGCCGAAATTCGCGCCTACCGCGGCGCAGGTGAAGAACGCGGCGCGCGCCTACAAGGACATCAACCTGATGGCGCTGAAGCTGCTGAAACCCGGTGGATTGCTGGCGACCTTCTCCTGCTCGGGCGGCGTGTCGGCGGAGCTGTTCCAGTCGATCGTCGCCGGCGCGGCGGCCGATGCGGGCGTGGATGCGAAGATCATCGAGCGCTTCGGGCCGGCCGCCGACCACCCGGTCGCGCTGAGTTTTCCCGAGGGCGATTACCTGAAGGGCCTGCTCCTGGTCCGCACCTAAAACAGGGACAGTCCACGTTTTCCGGTCAACGGCGGCCCTCCGGCAACGTTGACCTGAGGATGCCCAGACGCGCCCGCCTCATCGTTCCAGGTATTCCTGTCCACGCCATACAACGGGGCAACAATCGTTCGGCTTGCTTTGCCGAGGACGAAGATCGCCGCTTTTTCCTCCACCACCTTGGGCGGTTGGCGAGCGAGGAGAACTGCGACGTCCATGCCTACTGCCTGATGACGAACCATGTGCATCTATTGTTGACGCCAAGTCGCGAGGAAAGCTGCGCGAGGTTGTTTCGACGGCTGGGCCTCCTGCACACGCAATACACAAACCGCAAGTACGGGCGCTCGGGAACGTTGTGGGAAGGTCGGTTTCGGTCCTGTCTCGTGCAATCGGACTTTTATCTGCTCGCCTGCCATCGCTACATCGAACTCAATCCGGTGCGGGCGGGCATTGTCGCTGATCCAGCCGCGTACCCGTGGTCAAGCTATCGGGTAAATGCCGAAGGAAATCCCAGTGGCCTGGTAAAGCCTCACGCGGAGTACCTTCGCCTCGGCCGCGATCAGTATCGATCGCTCTTCGCCGATCACCTCGACCCCGCCGTAGTGCGCGATATCCGCTCCACGACGAATAGTGGATACGCGCTTGGCGCGGAAGCATTCAAGCGCGAGATGGCAAGGTTGCTCGGGCGGCGCGTGTCGAAAGGGTCTCCGGGCAGGCCGCCGCAAACGACTCAGTCCGAGGCAACGGGACCGAATCTTTTGTAGCTGCGGCAAAGAATCGTGGACTGTCCCCGGTTTGTCGGTAGCCGGCCCTGCAGGGGGTAGAATCGCGCCCCTATGGGACAGAATCAGGCGGAACAGAACCAGATGGTGCCGGTCACGATCCTCACCGGGTTTCTCGGCGCGGGCAAGACCACGCTGCTAAACCGGATACTCAAGGAAGACCACGGCAACAAGATCGCGGTGATCGAGAACGAGTTCGGCGAAGTCGGCGTCGACAGCGAGATCATCGAGAAAAGCGAAGAGCAGATCGTCGAGATGAACAACGGCTGCATCTGTTGCACCGTGCGCGGCGACCTGATCAAGATCCTCGGCAGTCTCAAGGACAAGCGTGTGAGCGGCGAGCTCAAGTTCGACCGCGTCATTATCGAGACCACCGGCATGGCCGACCCGGGGCCGGTGGCGCAGACCTTCTTCACCGACGAAGACATCGGCGCCTACTACCTGCTCGACTCCATCGTAACGGTGGTGGACGCGAAGCACGCGACCGCGCAGCTGGACGAGTTCACCGAGGCGCAGCAGCAGGTTGGGTTTGCCGACCGGATCCTGATGTCGAAGACCGACCTGGTCGCCGAGGATGAAGTGAAGAAACTGTCCGAGCGAATCCGCAGGATGAATCCGCGCGCGCCGGTGAAGAAGGTGCACTTCGGCGAGATGCCGATCGAGGAAGTGCTCGACATCCGCGGCTTCAACCTGAATGCGATCCTGGAGCTGGATCCCGAGTTCCTTGGCGACACGCACCACGAGCACCACGACGAGGTGGAGTCCTTCGTGTTTCGTTCGGACAAGCCGTTCAACGGCGACAAGCTGGAGCAGTTCCTCTCGGGCATGATCCAGGTCTACGGCCCGGACCTGCTGCGCTACAAGGGCGTGCTCTGGATGAAGGGCAACCCGCGCCGCGTGGTGTTCCAGGGCGTGCACATGATGATGGGCGGCGACATGGGCAAGCCCTGGGGCAAGGACAAGAAGAAATCCATCATGGTGTTCATCGGCAAGAAGCTGCCGAAGGACCTGTTCCTCGCCGGCCTGGAAGAGTGCCTCGCCTGAGCTGATGCTCCGGCTCTC
>JANNXB010000328.1:0-3819 GCA_031409355.1 Betaproteobacteria bacterium
ACTGGTCGAAGGCACCTCGCTGCAGCCGCACTGCAGCCCTTCGGATCTGCTGCCGTTGTCGCGCAGCTCGCAGATCGCCTACAAGTGCTGCAAGGCGCTCGAGTACGCCAACTCGGTCGGCGTCGTGCACCGCGACATAAATCCCGCGAACCTCAAGCTGCGGCCGGATTTCGACATCAAGGTGGCGGATTTCGGCGCGGCGCAGCTCGCGCGCTCGGACACCACCCAGGTCGCGGGCGTCGGCTCGCCGGCCTACATGTCGCCCGAGCAGATCCGCGGCAGCGAGGAAATCGATTTCCGTTCCGACATGTTCTCGCTGGGCGGCGTCATGTACCACATGCTCACCGGCCAGCGCCCCTTCGGCGGCTCGACGGCCTACGAGCTGATGGACGAGATCCTCGCCAAGGAACCGCCGCCGCCCTCGGAGATGGCTCCAGGCATCCCGGCGGCGCTGGACAGCGTCGTGCTGCGCGCGCTGGGCAAGTCGCGCGACGAGCGCTTCGAGAGCTGGAACGCCTTCGCCGCCGCGCTCGAGCCGCTGCTGTCGGAAGAAGACGCCACCATGTCCGCCCTCTCGGACGTGGAGGAATTCAGCGCCATGCGCCGGCTCGCGTTCTTCCAGCGCTTCTCCGACACCGAGCTCTGGGAGGTGGTGCGCGCCTGCCGTTGCCGCAAGTTCGCCGCCGGCGCCGAACTGATCCGCGAAGGCGTGCCGGACGAGCATGTCTACGTCCTCGCGGCGGGCATGCTAAAGGTGACGCAGAAGGGCAAGCTGCTGAATGCCGTCAGCCCGGGCGAATGCGTGGGCGAGATGCTCTATGCGCGGCGCAGTTCCGCGCCGCGCAGCGCCACGGTGACCGCGATGGAGACCAGCTGGGTGCTCGGCCTGCGCATCCAGGACATCGACGGTTTCTCCCCGCACTGCCGCGCGCGCTTCAGTGAAGCCTTCCTCTCGGTGATGGCCGAGCGCCTGTCGATGCTCGGCGGCCGCCTCGTGTCGCTGATGCAGGAGAAGAACGTCGGCATGGTCTAGGGGGCCGTGCCGATGAGGTTGCTGCTGCTTTCCAATTCACGCAATCCCGGCGGCGGCTGGCTCGACCACGCCGAAGGCGAGATCCGCGAGTTTCTTGGTGCCCCGGGCGCTCCTCTGCTGTTCTTCCCGTTCGCCGCCGTCTCGATCAGCTTCGACGCCTATGCCGAAATGGCGCGTCGGCGATTTTCCAGTTTTGGTTTTCAGATATTGAATGCGAACAAGCTCGATTCAACGGCGAACATCGGCGGGTTCGTGGCGGGTGGCGGCAATACTTTCCGGCTGCTGCACGAGATGCAGCGGCGTGGCTGGCTGGCGCGCGTGCGCCGGGCCGTGCGCGCGGGTACTCCCTACATCGGCTGGAGCGCGGGATCGAATCTCGCCTGCCCGAGCATCCGCACCACCAACGACATGCCGGTGGTCGAACCGCGCTCCCTGAATGCGATGGGGCTGGTGCCGTTCCAGCTAAACCCGCACTACACCGAGCGCGCCCTTGCGGGGCACGGCGGCGAATCGCGCGACCAGCGCATCGCCGAGTTCCTGAAGCTCAACCGCGGCGTGAGGGTGCTCGGCCTGCGCGAGGGCAGCCTGCTGCGGCGCGAAGGCGGGAAGCTGGAACTGCGCCTCGGGCCCGGCGCGAAGTTGTTTTCGTCCGGAAAGCCGAAGAACTTCAAGGCAGGAAGCGACCTGTCGTTCCTGCTGCGCAAATGAAGAGATGTCCCTGGGCGCGCAATCCGCTCGCCATCGCTTATCACGACCAGGAATGGGGTGTTCCGGTGCGCGACGACCGGGTCCTGTTCGAGTTCCTGATCCTCGAGGGCGCCCAGGCCGGCCTGTCCTGGGACACGATCCTCGCCAAGCGGGAGAACTACCGCAAGGCTTTCGCGGGTTTCGATCCCCTGAAGGTCTCCCGCTTTACCAGGGCGAAGAAAAATACTTTGATGAAAGATGCCGGCATTGTCCGGAATCGGCTGAAAATCGAGTCGGCGGTGGTCAACGCCAGATGCTTCCTCGCGTTGCAGGAGGAGTACGGTAGTTTTTCGGCGTTTCTTTGGCAGTACGTGGACGGAAAGCCGATCCGGAACCGGCACCGGAACCCGGCCACGGTCCCGGCGCGAACGGAAATCTCGGACGCGCTGTCCAAGGACCTCAAGGCCCGCGGCTTCAAGTTTGTCGGCTCGACGATCATGTACGCGTTCATGCAGGCCACGGGCATGGTGGACGACCACCTGCAGGGATGTTTTCGCAAAGGAAAGCGGCGTAAATGAGAACAACGATCTTCCTGTCGCTCTGCCTTCTGACGCTTCCGGCGCTGGCCTACGACCTCGGCGGCATCGCCCTGGGCGGCAAGGAAATCGACGTCAAGAAAGCCATGCCGGCCACGAACTGCAAGGCGCTGGAATGGAAGTCGGATGCCGCGGACCGGCGCTGCGACGACTCCAGGGTTCCGGTCGGCGGCGTGGAAACGCGCACCACGGTGTTCCTCAAGGCCGGCGTGATTCAGGCCTACGACGTGCGCTTCGACATCAAGGACCTGGAGCGCATGAAGGCGTACCTCAAGGCGCGCTGGGGCACGCCGCTGGCGGAAGCGACCGACGTCATCTCGCGCCGCGATGCGAAGGACCGCAAGGTGTTCAAGATGCGCTGGGAGAAGGGCGCGGAGCGCGCCATCCTCACCGCGCAGCTGGAAAAGAAGCGCGTCAGCCTGGAAGTGTCGCGCGGCAATTTCCCGGAAGAGATCTACCGGGTCAAGTGAGAGGGCCGGGTCGGTAATCCGCGCTCAGTAGTCCGCCGCCAGGGCGCTTTTTTCTTCCACCACGCCGAACGCGTCGAGGCGGTCCGACGTCGTCGCGCGCTGCAGGTCGCGCGGCCAGCGCGTGTCCTCGTATTCGGTGCCGCGGTGCATGGTGCTGCGGTTGTCCCACATCACCAGGTCGCCCACGCGCCAGCGGTGGGTGTAGACGAACTGGCGCTGGGTCGCGTGCGCGACCAGTTCGGCAACGAGTGACTCTGTTTCGCCATCAGACAGGCCCTCGATGCGGCCAATGTGCGACGCAATGTAGAGCGTGTCGCGGCCGGATTCCGGGATGCGCCGCAGCAGGGGCCGGCGCACCGGCGCGAACGCGGTTTTCTCCTCCGGCGTGAATTCGGTGAAGCCGAGCTTGCGGCGCGAATACATCAACGAGTGCTCGGCGATCAGTCCCTGCAGTTTCGCCCTGGTCGCCGCTGGCAGCGCATCGAAGGCGGCGCGCATGTCGGCGAATTCGGTGTGGCCGCCGATCGGCGCCACCGAGCGCGCGTAGAGCATCGAGGCGTAGCCGCTGGGCGCCTTGAAGGAGCTGTCGGTGTGCCAGAGGCGGTTGCCCATCTGGAACAGGCGCAGGCGTGAGTCCTTCGTCCACAGGCGGCCCTCCGCGTCCATGTTGGCGATGTCGGCGATTTGCTCCGGCACGCGCAGCTTTTCCGCGCGCAGCGCGCGCTGCACCGTGACTTCCAGCGGCCCGAAATTGGCGGCGAAGGCAAGGTGCTGCTCTACGCTCAGGTTCTGCGCCGGGAACACGAGCACGGCGTAGGTCGCGAAGGCATCGCGCACCGCCTGCAGGGTTTCGGCATCCAGCTGCTGTCCGAGATCGATGTCGCCGATTTCGGCGGCGAAGCGCGGGGTGACCGGAAATATTGCGATGGGCATCGCTCCTCCTATCCGAAGGCCTTCGCAGCGCGCAAGGCCGCAATCTCCTGCGTCCCAAGGCCAAGCAGGTCCTTCATGACCTCGTCCGTGTGCTCGCCCA
>JANNXB010000329.1:0-6080 GCA_031409355.1 Betaproteobacteria bacterium
ATCTGGTCTGCGCCGATCTTGCTGGCCGAGTAGGGCGACTGGCCCTGCAGCGGATGCTCTTCGTCGATCGGAACCGTGCGCGCAGTGCCGTACACCTCGCTGGTCGAGGTATGCACCACCCGGGCGACGCCCAGTTCGCGCGCGGCCTGGAGCACATTCAGGGTACCGCGTACGTTGGTGTCCACGTAGGCGTCCGGCGAATGGTACGAGTACGGAATGGCGATCAGGGCGGCCAGATGCATCACCACGTCGCAGCCTTCCATTGCTTTTTTCATGCCGTGCGGGTCGCGGACATCGCCCGCGAAATACTCCAGCGCGCCGCGGATGTCGGCCGCCGATTGATCCAGCCAGCCGCGCGAATTGAAGGAGTTGTACAGCACGAAGGCGCGCACGCGATGCCCCGCGCGGACCAGCGCCTCGGTCAGGTGCGAACCGATGAAGCCATCGGCGCCGGTCACCAGGATGCGTAGATTATTCAGCTCCATCGCGGCCCGCGGGAAGGGGCTATCCCCTTGAGAAAAAAGGGAATTATAACTCAGGCCTTGACTATGTTCGGCGCCGCCTCGGTGAATACGCCACGCGTGTCGACGACCAGGCGCGCGTGCTGCTTCAGCTGTGCGTAGTCGAAAGCGTCGTGATTGGTCGCGAGCAGCACGACGTCGAAAGAAGCGATCGATTGCGGTGACAGCGCAACGCTTTTCAGGTCGAACCTGTGCTCGCGCATCTTCGGGAACACGGGCACATGGGGGTCCGAGTACACCACTTTTGCGCCAAGCTGCACCAGCAACTCCATCAACTTGACACCGGGCGACTCGCGCACGTCGTCCACGTTCTTCTTGTAGGCGATCCCGAGCACGAGGCAACGGCTGCCGGCGAGGGCCTTGCCGCGAACCCGCAGCGCCTCGGAGAGCTTGCCGACGATCCAGCCGGGCATCGATCGATTGACCTCGCCCGCGAGTTCGACGAATCTCGCCTGTACGCCGTATTCGCGCGCCTTCCACGCCAGGTAATACGGATCGATCGGGATGCAATGCCCGCCGAATCCCGGCCCCGGCCAGTAGGGCACGAAGCCGAAGGGCTTGGTCGCGGCCGCGCGGATGACCTCGTGAATATCGATGCCCATCCGGTCGGCAACAATTTTCATTTCATTTACCAGCGCGATATTCACCGCGCGGTGGATATTCTCGAGCAGCTTGGTCATCTCGGCGGCCCTCGCCGAACTCACCGGGACCACCTTGTCGACGGCGGACGCATAAAGCGCCACGCCCGCTTCGAGGCAATCCGGGGTCACGCCGCCGCATACCTTCGGGATGCGCCGCGTGTCGTACTCCGGATTGGCCGGATCCTCGCGCTCGGGCGAGAACACCAGGAACACGTCGCGGCCGACCGTGAAGCCGCGCGCTTCGATGCGCGGCTTGAACTCTTCGTCGGTGGTGCCGGGATAGGTGGTGCTCTCGAGCGAAACCAGCTGCCCCGCGCGCAGGTGCGGGACGATCGCCTCGATGGTGCCGATCACGTAGCTCAAGTCGGGCTCGCGACGGTCGTTTAGCGGCGTTGGCACGCAGACGATCAGCGCATCCGCTTCGCCGCAGCGCGCATAGTCCGCGGTGGCTTCGAAGCCCCTTGCCCGCGCGCCGGCGACGGCGGCGGCGGAAATGTGCCCGATGTAGCTTTGGCCGGCATTCAGCGCATCCACCTTGGCGCGATCGATGTCGAAGCCGAGCACGCGGTACCCGGCTTGCGTGAAACGCAGCGACAGCGGCAAGCCGACGTAGCCAAGGCCGAAAATGGCGACCAGCGCACTTTTGTCGGCGAGCCTGGAGAGCAACTGCTGCTTGGGGGTCATGCGGCGATGTAAATCATGCGGCGATGTAAATCATGCGGCGATGTAAATCATGCGGCGCCGTAAAACGAGCGGTACCACTCGACGAAGCGCCGCACGCCCTCGGCAAGCGCGGTCCTCGGCGCGAAGCCGGTGGCGCGCTCGAGCGAGTCCACGTCAGCGAAGGTGTCGGTAACATCCCCGGGCTGCATCGGCGCCATGTTTTTCACCGCCTTGCGGCCGAGCGCATCCTCGAGCAACTCGATGAAGCGCAGCAGCTCCACTGGCTCATGACTGCCGATGTTATAGATGCGCCAGGGCGCGCTGCTGGTGCCCGGATCGGGCGCCCGTGGATCGAACTTCGGGTCCGCCGCGGCGGCGCGATCGAGCACCTGCAGCGTGCCCTGCGCGATGTCGTCGATATACGTGAAGTCGCGCCGCATGCGGCCATTGTTGAATACCTCGATCGGCCGGCCTTCCAGGATCGCGCGAGTGAACAGGAATGGCGCCATGTCGGGCCGGCCCCACGGGCCGTAGACCGTGAAATAGCGCAGCCCGGTCGCGGGAATGCCGAACAGATGCGCGTAGGCATGCGCCATCAGCTCGTTGGATTTCTTGGTTGCGGCGTAAAGCGAGATCGGATGGTCCACGTTGTGGTGCACCGAAAATGGCTGGCGCGCGTTGCTGCCATAGACGCTGGAGCTCGAGGCGAACACCAGGTGCTCGACGCCGGCGTGGCGGCAGCCTTCGAGCACGTTGACGAAGCCGACGAGATTGCTGTCCACGTAAGGACCGGGATTGGCGAGCGAAAAGCGCACGCCCGCCTGCGCCGCGAGGTGCAGCACGCGTTGCGGGCGTTGGTCCGCGAATAGCTGCCGGACTTCTTCCTGCCTTGCGATATCGAGTTTCAGGAAGCGAAACCCCGGCCGGGCCGACAGTTGCGCGAGGCGCGCTTCCTTCAGGCCGACGTCGTAGTAGTCGCTCATGCTGTCGACGCCGACCACTTCGTCGCCGCGCTCGAGCAGGCGCAGCGCGCAGTGCATGCCGATGAAGCCGGCGGCGCCGGTAACCAGGACCTTCATGCCGCGGCGCCGGGTTCCTGACGACGCTGGAAGTCCGCATAGGCAAGCGCGATGCCGCGGCGCAGGTCCACCCCGGGCTTCCATCCCAGCGCGGAGATGCGCGAGACATCGAGCAGCTTGCGCGGGGTGCCGTCCGGCTTGGACGCGTCGTAGACAAACCGGCCGTCGTAGCCGACCACTTCGGCGATCAGGGCCGCCAGCTCGGCAATGGTCTGGTCCGTTCCAGCACCGACATTGATGAGCGGCGCCGTCTCCGGGGCTGTCAGCTTGCCGAATCCCGCGTCCGGCAAGTTCATGAGAAAGACGCAGGCTTCGCCCAGGTCGTCGCTGCAGAGGAACTCGCGGCGCGGCAGCCCGCTGCCCCACAGGGTGACCTGGCGCTCGCCGCGCTGCTTCGCCTCGTGGATCTTGCGAATCAGGGCCGGCAGCACGTGCGATGTCTCGAGGTCGTAGTGATCTCCGGGGCCGTAGAGATTGGTGGGCATCGCAGCGAGAAACCGTGTTGCGTACTGGCGGTTGTACGACCAGCACGACTCGACGCCGGCGATCTTCGCCACCGCGTAGGCGCGGTTGGTCGGCTCGAGCGGCCCGCCAAGCAGGTGCTCCTCCTTCATCGGCTGCGGACAATCGCGCGGGTAAATGCACGACGAGCCGAGGTACAGGAGACGGCGAGCCTTGGTCCGCCACGCCTCGTGCACCAAATTCAGGGCGATGGCGAGGTTCTGGTGGATGAACTCTGCGGGCTGGCTCTGGTTGGCAAGGATGCCGCCCACCTTGGCCGCGGCGATGAAGACGTACTCCGGCTTCTCGCGTTCGAAAAATTCCCGCACCGAGCGCGCATCCGTGAGCTCGAGCTCGGCATGGCGCCGCAGCAGCAGGTTCGAGTGGCCGGCGCGCTCGAGCGAGCGCAGGATCGCCGATCCAGCGAGCCCGGTATGGCCGGCCAGGTAGATGCGCGCGTCCCGCTCCACCGTTCTACTCGCGCCCGCCGTAGGTACGGTAGCCGTGGCGACTGATCAGCGCGTCGCGCTCGGCCGCGCGCAGGTCCGCGCGCGCCATCTCGGCGACCAGCTTCGGGAACGACACCCTGGGTTTCCACTTGAGCTGGCGGCGCGCCTTGGCCGCGTCGCCGAGCAGCGATTCGACTTCGGCCGGGCGGAAATAGCGCGGATCGACGCGCACGACCGTCTGCCCCGGCTTCAGACTGGAGGCCGGGTTCTTCGGCTTGAAGCGGAGCCTGGCGATCACGCCGCGCTCGTCCTTGCCCTTGCCTTCCCAACGCAGGATGATGCCCAGCTCCGCGGCGGCCATCTCCACGAATTCGCGCACGCTATGCTGCGCGCCGGTCGCGATCACGAAATCGTCGGGCCGCTTTTGCTGCAGGATCCGCCACATCGCCTCGACGTAGTCGCGTGCATGGCCCCAATCGCGCTTGGCGCCGAGATTGCCGAGGTAAAGGCAAGGTTGCAGCCCCAGCCGGATCCGCGCCAGCGCGCGGGTGATCTTGCGGGTAACGAAGGTCTCGCCACGGGTGGGAGATTCGTGATTGAAGAGAATCCCGGTCGCCGCGAACAGGCCGTAGGCTTCCCGGTAGTTGATCGTGATCCAGTGGGCGTAAAGCTTCGCCACCCCGTAGGGCGAGCGCGGATGGAAGGGCGTGGTTTCGCGCTGCGGCGTTTCGCGCACCAGGCCGTAGAGCTCCGACGTGGAAGCCTGGTAGAAGCGCGCCTTCGCGCCCATGCCGAGGATCCGGATCGCCTCCAGCAGGCGCAGCGCGCCAAGGCCATCGGCATTCGCCGTGTACTCGGGCTCCTCGAACGACACCGCGACATGGCTCTGGGCGGCAAGGTTGTAGATTTCGTCGGGTTGCGCCAGCTGGACGACCCGCGTCAGGGCCATCGAGTCGGTCATGTCGCCGTAGTGCAGGATCAGGCGCCTGCCGTCGACGTGGGGGTCCTGGTACAGGTGATCGATGCGCTCGGTATTGAAGAGCGACGTCCGGCGCTTGAGGCCATGTACCAGGTAGCCCTTCTTGAGGAGGAACTCGGCCAGATACGCACCGTCCTGCCCGGTGATGCCGGTGATCAACGCTGTTTTCCTGGACGGCTTCATCGTATTGATTTTACTAGATTCTTTTCTGACCAGGCTGTGCCGCGCCGCGCACCGCCGCAACGATAGCCTGCTGCGTGCCCTCGTCCAGATCCGCATGCATGGGAAGGCTGACGACCTCCCGCGCCAGCCGTTCCGAGACCGGGAACGATTGACCCTCATAGCCGGCGGCGTACGCCGGCTGCTGGTGCAGCGACAACGGGTAATGCACCGCGCTCGGAATGCCGCGCGCCTTGAGCTCCAGCTCAAACCGGGCACGCTCCTTCACGCGCACCGTGTACTGGGCGTAGACGCTGGAACGGTCCGCTTTTACTTTTAGCGCCCTCATATTCGAAACAGAAGAAAACAATGCGTCGTAATGGGAGCCGATTTCGATCCGCTGTTTCACCTCCCAATCGAAGCGCGCGAGCTTGGCCAGCACCACCGCGCACTGGATGGAATCCATGCGCCCGCCGACGCCGATGCGCGTGTGGTGATAGCGGCCCGATTGGCCGTGGACGCGGACTTCGCGCATCGCGGTGGCGAGCGCGTCGTCGCTGGTGAAGAGCGCGCCGCCGTCGCCATAGCAGCCGAGCGGCTTGGAGGGAAAGAAACTCGTGGCCCCGATGGTGGAGAGGTTGCCGCTCTGGCGGCCCTTGTAGGTGGCGCCGAAGCTCTGCGCCGCATCCTCGATCACCGGCAGCTTGTGGCGCGCGGCGATGGCGTTGATCTCGTCCATGTCGGCCGGCTGGCCGTAGAGCGACACCGGCATGATGGCCCGGGTGCGCGGCGTGATCGCCGCTTCCAGCTTCGCGGCGTCGATGTTCGCGGTGTCTTCCTCGACATCCACGAACACCGGCCGGGCGCCGATCAGCGCGATCATTTCCGCCGTGGCGACGAAAGTGAACGGCGTCGTCACCACCTCGTCGCCGCGCTCGACGCCCAGCGCCATCAGCGCGATCAGCAGCGCGTCGGTGCCGCTGCCGCAGCTGACGCAGTGCCGGGCGCCGGAGAAGCGCGCGAGCTGGCTCTCCAGCGCGGTGACTTCCGGCCCCATGATGTAGGCGCCGTGATCGAGCACCTTGGCG
>JANNXB010000330.1:0-2514 GCA_031409355.1 Betaproteobacteria bacterium
GGGAATGGCGCTGCTGCACATCGCCTACGAGCGCCTGGTCACCGGCATCCACAACGAGGACACCATCGAGCAGTACCGGAACAACGGCCGGCGGCTTGGGCGGCTCCTCTACCAGGGACGCTGGTTCGATCCGCAGACCCTGATGTTGCGGGAAGTGGCGCAGCGCTGGGTGGCGAAAGCCATCACCGGTGAAGTGACGCTGGAGCTGCGGCGCGGCAACGACTACACGATCCTGAATACGAAGAGCCGGAACCTGACCTACAAGCCCGAGCGGCTGACGATGGAGAAGGGCAAGGAAGTGTTCTTCTCGCCGGCAGACCGCATCGGCCAGCTCACCATGCGCAACCTCGATATCGCGGACACGCGGGACAAGCTGCGTGTCTACGGCGAGGCAGGATTGCTTGGAGACGCCGTGGGCGGCGACGTGCCGTTGCTGGGGCCAGGCAATACCGGAAAGAAAAAACGCTAGCTCAGCGGAAGGTCGGCCCCGAGGCCCATGCGACAAGGGAGCGGCGCCGGCCCGCCGTGACCGGCGTGACCCTGTGCGCGATGAACGAAGGGAAGATGGTCACCGTGCCGAGCCCGCGCTGCGGCGCCTGGTTTCCAAGTTCGACGAACTCCAGGTCGCCGCCTTCGTAATCCGTCGATTCGGACAGTTGCACCGTCATCGAGAGCTTGCGCAGGCAGGTCGAACCGTTGCCGATGTCCCTGTGCCAGGTGAAATGCTGGCCCGGCCCGTAGGTCGTGTACTGGAGGGGATCCGTGAGGCCCAGCAGGTCGAACTGGCAGTGGGCGTTGACCTCGTCGAACAAGACAGCGATCCGGTGAAACAGCCAGTCCGCATCCGGACCGGGCATGATCCACGCGATCGCGCATTCGCGGTGGTTCTGCCCGTGGTAGGCCGCCTCGTCTCCCCTGTTCGGCAGCGCATTGCCGATGTCGATGATGCGGCGGCATTCCTCGGGGGTGATGCCGCCGGGGAGAAAGTGGATCCTGTCGAAGCCGGAATTGGTGTCCACCTGCAGGTCCATGTGGAACGGCTGCATGCCGTCCGTCCAGGCGAGGGCGGAGTTCCCCTCGGTGTCGCGGCTGACCGACGGGAAGGTATAGACGAAGCGCTGGGTCTCGAGAATGGACATGGACGCTCGTTAGGCTAGTTTCCCGCCGAGCCTTTCACCTTGCCGAGCAGCAGGAATTCCATCAGGGCTTTTTGCGTGTGCAGGCGGTTCTCTGCCTCTTCCCAGACCACGCTCTGCCTGCCGTCGATGACTTTGGCGGCGACTTCCTCGCCGCGGTGCGCCGGGAGGCAGTGCATGAAGAGGGCATCCTTGCGCGCCGCCTTCATCATCTCGGCATCGACTTGCCAGTCCTCGAAGTCCTTCTTGCGCTCTTCGTTTTCGGCCTCGAAGCCCATCGAGGTCCAGACGTCGGTGGTCACCAGATGCGCGCCCCTGGCCGCCTGCATCGGGTCGGCGAAAGGCTCGTAGTACTTTCTGTTTCCTTCCGACTCGACTTCGTAGCCCGGCGGCGTCGAGATGTGCATCTTGAAGTCGAATACCTCCGCCGCCTGCAGCCAGGTATTGCAGACATTGTTCGAGTCGCCGATCCAGGCCACCGTCTTGCCGCGGATCGAGCCGCGGTTCTCGATGAACGTAAAGACGTCGGCCAGGATCTGGCAGGGATGGTATTCGTTGGTCAGGCCGTTGATCACCGGCACCCGCGAGCTGCCGGCGAAGCGCTCGATGATCTCCTGCTCGAAGGTGCGGATCATGACCAGGTCGCACATGCGCGAGATGACCTGTGCCGCATCTTCCACCGGCTCGCCGCGGCCGAGCTGCGAGTCGCGCGTGTTTAGGAAGATGGCGGTGCCGCCGAGCTGGTGCATGCCGGCCTCGAACGAGAGCCGGGTTCGCGTGCTCTGCTTCTCGAAGATCATCGCCAGGGTGCGGTCTTCCAGCGGCCAGTAGCGCTGGTAGCGCTTGAACTTGTCCTTGATCCAGCGCGTGCGCGCGAAGACGTGCTCGTACTCCTTGCGCGCGAGGTCCCTGAACTGGAGATAGTGGCGAAGCTTCGCCATGGCAGAGGGCTTCGTTGCTTCAGCGCGCCGCAGCGAGCTTCGGCTGGGAAGCGCCGCGCGCGAGGAATTCCCGGACCAGCGGCACGAGCCGCTCGACCACCTCGCGGCTCTCGGCCTCGCTGATGACCAGCGCCGGCAGGAGGCGGATGACGTTGTCGGCGGTGACGTTGAACACGAGCCCGGCATCGAGGCCCATCTTCACCAGTTCGGCGCAGGGCCGGTCGAGCTCGATGCCGATCATCAGGCCCATGCCGCGAACCTCGACCACGCCCGGCAGGCCGCCCAGCGCCGCGCCGAGCCCCTTGAGCATCGCCGCGCCGCAGTTCGCCGCATTCCCGAGCAGGCCCTCGTCCTTCATGGTGTCGAGCGTCGTTATCACGCCGCACATCGCGAGCTGGTTGCCGCCGAAGGTCGAGCCGTGATTGCCGGGCTTGAAT
>JANNXB010000331.1:0-2778 GCA_031409355.1 Betaproteobacteria bacterium
CCCACCATGCCGGCGTTGACGATGCCCATGTCCAGCCCGGCCTGGATCGCGTGGTACAGGAAGACGGTGTGAATGGCCTCGCGCACCGGGTCGTTGCCGCGGAAGCTGAAGGACACGTTGGAAACACCGCCGCTGACCTTGGCACCGGGCAGGTGGGCCTTGATCCAGCGTGTCGCTTCGATGAAGTCAACGGCGTAGTTGTTGTGTTCTTCAATGCCGGTGGCAATGGCAAAGATGTTGGGGTCGAAGATGATGTCTTCGGCCGCGAAGCCGACCTCGTCGACCAGGATGCGGTAAGCGCGTTCGCAGATCTGCGTCTTGCGCTCGTAGGTGTCGGCCTGGCCTTTTTCGTCGAAGGCCATCACCACCGTGGCCGCGCCATAGCGGCGCACCAGGGTGGCCTGGCGCTTGAATTCGGCCTCGCCTTCCTTCAGCGAAATGCTGTTGACGATGCCCTTGCCCTGCAGGCATTTGAGTCCCGCCTCGATGACGCTCCATTTCGAGGAGTCGATCATTACCGGCACGCGCGAGATATCCGGCTCCGAGGCGGCGAGATTCAGGAAGGTCACCATCGCCTTCTCCGAATCGAGCATGCCCTCGTCCATGTTGATGTCGATCATCTGCGCGCCGTTCTCGACCTGCTGGCGCGCGACCGACAGCGCCTCGGGGTAGTTCCCCGCCAGGATCAGCCGCGCGAAGGCCTTGGAACCGGTGACATTGGTCCGCTCGCCGACATTCAGGAACAGGGAACCGTCGCCGACATTGAGCGGCTCCAGGCCCGAAAGGCGCAGCATCGGCGATCGCTCGCGCGGCTTGCGCGGCGCGACTCCGCGCATCGCCTCGGCGATCGCGTGAATGTGTTCGGGCGCGGTGCCGCAGCAGCCGCCGACGAGATTCAGATGGCCGGCGCGCGCCCAGCCGCCCATTTCCCTTGCCATGGATTCCGGCGTGTCGTCGTATTCGCCGAACGCGTTCGGCAGGCCCGCGTTCGGGTAGCAGGAGACGGGGACCTCGGCAATCGCGGAGAGTTCCTCCACGTACTGCCGGAGTTCTTTCGCGCCAAGCGCGCAATTCAGCCCCACGGCGATCGGCCGGGCGTGGCGTACCGAGTTGTAGAACGCTTCGGTCGTCTGGCCCGACAGCGTGCGGCCGGATGCGTCCGTGATGGTTCCCGAAATGATGAGCGGCAGGCGCGTGCCGCGCTTCTCGAACTCCGACTCGATCGCGAACAGCGCGGCTTTCGCGTTCAGCGTATCGAAGATCGTTTCAACGAGCACCAGGTCAATGCCGCCGTCGAGCAGCCCTCGCAGCGCGTCGGTATAGGCCGCGACAAGGGTGTCGAAACTCACGTTGCGGAAGCCCGGGTCGTTCACGTCCGGCGAGATCGACGCCGTCTTCGTGGTGGGTCCGATGGCGCCGGCGACGAAGCGCGGCCGCGAGCGGTCGCCCTTCTGGAACTCGTCGGCGGCGTCGCGCGCGAGGCGGGCGGCAGCCAGGTTGACCTCGTAAGCGAGCTCCTCCATGCCGTAGTCGCCCAGCGACACGGAGGTCGAATTGAAGGTATTGGTCTCGATGATGTCGACGCCAGCCGCCAGGTAGTTGAGGTGGATGCGGCGGATCAGCGCCGGCTGGGTGAGGGTCAGCAGGTCGTTGTTGCCGCGCAGGTCGCGGCCCCAGCCGCGGAAGCGCTCGCCGCGGAACTGCTCCTCGGTGAGCCGCTCGCGCTGGATCATCGTGCCCATGGCGCCGTCGAGGACCAGGATCCTCTCGGCGAGCAGCGACTGCAGCAGGGAAGTACGATCGTCCATCTGGCCCTGAAAAACGAAACGCCCGTTCAGCTTTCGCAGAAACGGGCGCTTAGGGGACGGGAGACGTGTCTCCCGTTCAATGCTTCGCGTCTCTTTAGCCGTATTTGTTTATCCCCGCCCTTGGGTGGTTCGGCGCCCGCAAGCTGAACTTCAAATCGGCGCGAAACGCATTTTACCTCACGTCTACCATCAGTGCAGGCGAGGCTTTTTCAGGAAGTCGTTTCGGTCGGCGGAGCGGATTTTCACACTCGAGGATGCACCGCGGCGCGACAGCGTCAGCGTAACTTCGCTGCCAGCGGGGCCGATGCTCCAGATGCGGCGGAACATCGCCGCGAGACCGGTGACAGGTTCGCCGTCGACCTCCAGCACCAGATCGCCCAGCTTTACGCCAGCGCGCTCCGCGGGGCCGCCGGAAGCGAGTCCGCCGATGACCAGATGGCCGTCCATTTCGGTGGCGTAGATTCCGAGCCAGGGGCGCGGCGGGCCTGCGGCGCGGCCGTGGGCCAGCAATTCATCCAGGATCGGCGCCAGCAGCGCGATCGGCACGAACATGTTGCCGTCCACCGTTTTGCCGCCGGCCGATTCCTGTACCAGCAGCGAGCCGATGCCCAGCAGCAGCCCGTCCTGGCCGACCAGCGCGGCGCCACCCCATTGCGGGTGCGCGGGCGCTGTAAACAGCGCCTCGTCCAGAACGTACTCCCAGTAACCGGCGAACTCCCGCTTGGCGATCAGTTTTGCCTTCAGCGAGTGGACGCGCCCGCCATGGCCGATGACGATGACATCGTCATGCACCTCAACGCGCGACGTGGTCGCGCGCTGCAGCGGGCGTACGCCGAGAGCGCCCAGCGGCTGCACCAGGCCAAGACCGGTGCGCTGGTCGTAGGCGAGCGCATGCCCCTGCACCACCGTGCCGCGATTGGTGGTGAGCCAGATCGACGCCGCTTCGGTGATCAGGTAGCCGATGGTCACG
>JANNXB010000332.1:0-2518 GCA_031409355.1 Betaproteobacteria bacterium
ACGCCGAGAGCGCCCAGCGGCTGCACCAGGCCAAGACCGGTGCGCTGGTCGTAGGCGAGCGCATGCCCCTGCACCACCGTGCCGCGATTGGTGGTGAGCCAGATCGACGCCGCTTCGGTGATCAGGTAGCCGATGGTCACGATAAGGCCATCATCGCGGATCACCACGCCGTTGCCGGCGCGCTCTGTCCCGAGGATGGACGCGGTAAACGCGTCTTCAGGTACCTCCGCGCGCAGCAGGACCACCGAATCGAGCGCCGAGGCAAGATCGAAGCGCGCCTCGTCCGGGCTCGGTTGCAACGTCGCGGGAAATGCCCAGGCGTTCGGTTCGGCCACGTTCAAATCCTGTCGTAAGGCAAGCCGACATAGTTCTCGGCCAGCATGCTTGCCGCCGCACGCGATCCCGTCACGTACTGGAGCTGTGACAGCTGCAGGCGGTGGTGAAACGGGCTTTCGTCGTGGAAGCGATGCAGCATCGAGGTCATCCACCAGGAGAAATGCTCGGCGCGCCATACGCGGCGCAGGGCGTTCTCGGAGTATCGCTCCAGAAGGCCAGCTTGCCCGGAAGAATAGAACGCTTCCAGCGCCTGCGCGAGCAACCGCACGTCGGCGACCGCGAGATTCAGGCCCTTGGCGCCGGTCGGGGGCACGATGTGCGCGGCGTCGCCCGCGAGGAACAGGCGGCCGTGCTGCATCGGCTCGACCACGAAACTGCGCATCGCGACCACGCCCTTCTGGAAGATGCGCCCCTCGGCCACGCGCCAGCCGTCGCCGCCGGCGAGCCGCGCATGCAACTCTTCCCAGATGCGCGCGTCCGGCCAGTCTTCCACGCTGTTGTTGGGATTGCATTGCAGGTAGAGGCGCTGGATCTGCGGCGAGCGCGTGCTGACCAGCGCGAAGCCGCGCTCGTGGTACGCATAGATCAGTTCCTCGGTCGCGGCAGGCCCTTCGACGAGGATGCCGAACCAGCCGAACGGATACACGCGCTCGAACTCCCTGCGCACGCGCGACGGGATCGATGGCCGCGACACGCCGTGGAAGCCGTCGCAGCCGGCGATGTAGTCGCAGGTGATCTCTCGGACCGCGCCGGCCGCATCGTGGAAGCGGAGCTTCGGCAGTTTCGTATCGAGGTCGAGCAGGCTCACGTCCTTCACGCCGAAGAGAAGCTGGCCGCCGGCGTCGATCCTCGCCTTGACCAGGTCGCGGATCACCTCGTGCTGCGCGTAAACCATGATGGAGCGGCCGCCGGTGAGTTCCGAAAGATGGATGCGGTGGCTCTGGCCGCCGAAGCGCAGGATCACGCCTTCATGGCGCTGTCCCTCGCGATGCATGCGCTCGCCCACGCCCGATTCATCGAGCAGGTCGACGGTGCCCTGTTCCAGCACGCCGGCGCGGATCGTCGCCTCGATTTCTTCCCGGCTGCGCGTCTCGAGCACCACCGATTCAATGCCGCGCAGGCGCAGCAGGTGCGCGAGCAGCAGTCCCGCGGGCCCGGCGCCGATGATCCCGACTTGTGTGCGCATCGTGCTGATATTATCCGGCGGCATGGCGGAACACGAATTCAAATCGTCGGTTGCAGTATTTCCCGTCCAGTTGCAGTGGGGCGAGTGCGACCCTGCCGGCATCATTTTCTATCCCACCTATTTCCGCTGGTTTGACGCCGCGGCGTGGAACATGTTCGCCGAGGTCGGCTATCACGCCAAGCGAATGCGCGCGGAGCACCTGGCGATGCCGCTGGTGGCCGCCGATTGCCAGTTCAAGCATCCCGCCGAGCAGCAGGACCGCGCCCAAGTGCGTTCACGCATCCAGCGCTGGGGCGGCAAGTCCTTCGTCATCGGCCACGAGGTCGTGCGCGACGACGGCATCCTGCTCGCGCAGGGTTCCGAAACCCGCGTCTGGGGGCGCTATGAAAACGGTCCCGGCACGCCCCTTAAGGGTCAGGTCATCAGCGAGGAACTGAAGGCGCTGTTCGCGCTTCGATGATTTTCCTGGCGTGGCCGAAAGCGGTGTTTGCCGCCGGCACGCCGCAGTAGATCGCCGCCAGCATCAGTACTTCTTTCAGTTCCGCCGGCGAGAGTTCGTGCTCCAGGCCGGCGCGCACGTGCAGCTCGAACTCTTCCCAGCTCTTGGTCGCCACCATCATCGCCAGCACCAGCAACCGCCGCGTGCGGTCGTCGAACTTCGGGCGCGTCCAGAGCTCGCCCCAGGCGTAGCGCGTGATCAGTTCCTGGAATTCGTCGGTGAATGGATGCCGGTTCTTGAGGCGCGCTTCGACGTACTTCACGCCGAGCACCGCTTTGCGGCGCTTCAGCCCGCGTGCGTAGCGCTGCTTCTCCGTCTTGATGGAAGGCATGGATTTCCTTCAGGTCGTGATGGATCGGGACCATTCCGCAAGCGAGCGCTCGATCATGGCTGGCGCCGAGCCGAAACAGTTTTCAGGATTGAACAGGGCTGCGATTTCCCCGGTATCGATGGCGGCGGCCGCGTGCGGATCGGCGCGCACGACGTCGATCAGGTTC
>JANNXB010000333.1:0-3966 GCA_031409355.1 Betaproteobacteria bacterium
AATGTATATTGATGATATTGATTTAAATATTAATGAGGTGAAATCATGGCACTTCAGATCGCAAATCCCGTGGTGGTCGGCAAGGTTGAGCGACTGGCCAAGGCGACTGGCTTGAGCAAGACCGCCGTGGTCGAAAGAGCCCTGGACCGCCTCCTCATTGAAACGCAGGGGACATCCGATTCAGCAGAGCGCATGGCGGCCCTGCTGCGGCAACTCGATCAAATTCCCGAGCGCGCGGATGCGTTCGAATCCGTTCAATGGGACGAACATGGCGCGCCGAAGTGATCGTCGTCGATACTTCCGCGATCCTTGCGGTCGCGTTCGCGGAAGTCGAGCGGGAAGCTTTCACGCGGGCTATCCGGCAAGCGGACCGGGCCTTGATCAGTTCTGTTTCGGTGGTGGAGGCGCGCATGGTGGTGCATGGCCGGCGAGGGCAGCGCGCGGTGGTGCTGGTCGACGACCTGCTTCGATTGCCGATGTTCGAGGTCGTCGCCCCCGGTGCCACGGAGATCGACGCGGCCTATGCGGCCTTCGTGGCATTCGGTAAAGACAGCGGACACCCCGCGATGCTGAACTTTGGCGACGTATTCAGTTACGCGCTGGCCAAGGTGCGCGGCTTGCCGTTGCTGTTCAAAGGCAACGACTTTTCGCAAACCGACATCGCGCGCGCCTACGACCCGTCTGCCTGAACGGTTATTTCCTGGAACGTTCCTCGCGCGCCCGGCGCACAAGGTAGGCGACGACCTCCATCATTGCACTGACGCTGCCGGCGTGGGCAAGGCGGGCGAGCTGGAGTGCGTCATCCGCTAACGCGCGGGCGCGTTCCTTGCGGCGCGGGCGCGTTCCTGGCGGCCCGGGGTGCCGTTTGAGCTGCGAGGTGAAGGCGTGTAGACTCCCGCTTTCACGCTGAGCTTGGCGCATATGACCAAGTACGTGTTCGTTACCGGTGGTGTCGTTTCCAGTCTTGGAAAGGGTATCGCCGCCGCTTCTCTGGCCGCGATCCTAGAATCGCGCGGCATCCGGGTCACCAACATTAAGCTGGATCCCTATATCAACGTGGATCCGGGCACCATGTCGCCGTTCCAGCACGGCGAGGTGTTCGTCACGGAAGACGGCGCGGAAACCGACCTCGACCTGGGGCACTACGAGCGCTTCCAGTCCTCGAAGATGCACCGCTGGAACAACTTCACCACCGGCCAGGTGTACGAGTCGGTGATCAAGAAGGAGCGCCGCGGCGACTACCTCGGGGGCACCGTGCAGGTGATCCCGCACATCACCGACGAAATCAAGCTCAACATCAAGCGCGGGGCGGGGGACGCGGAGGTCGCCATCGTCGAGATCGGCGGCACGGTCGGCGACATCGAGTCGCTGCCCTTCCTCGAGGCGATCCGGCAGATGGGCCTGGAGCTGGGGCGCGACAACGTCTGCTACATCCACCTGACCCTGGTGCCCTACATCGCCTCGGCGAAGGAGATCAAGACCAAGCCGACCCAGCACTCGGTCAAGGAACTCAGGGAAATCGGCATCCAGGCCGACGTGGTCCTGTGCCGTACCGACCGGCCGCTGCCCGAGGACGACCGGCGCAAGATCGCGCTCTTCTGCAACGTGCAGAAGGAGGCCGTCATTTCCGCCTGGGACGTGGATTCGATCTACAAGATCCCGATGATGCTGCACAACCAGATGCTCGACGAGATCGTCTGCCACAAGCTGCATATCCTGGCGAAGGCGGCGGACCTGTCGGCCTGGAAAGACCTGGTTCATTCGCTGGCGAACCCCGAGTTCGAGGTGGACATCGCCTTCGTCGGCAAGTACGTGGACCTGCAGGATTCCTACAAGTCGCTGAATGAATCGCTGGCCCACGCCGGGATACACACCCGCAGCAGGGTGCGGATCCACTACCTGGATTCCGAGGACATCGAGACCGGCGGCACTGCCGCGCTCGAGAAGATGGACGCCATCCTGGTGCCGGGAGGCTTCGGCAAGCGCGGCACCGAGGGCAAGATCCGCGCGATCCGCTACGCGCGCGAAAACGGCGTGCCTTACCTCGGCATCTGCCTCGGCATGCAGCTCGCCACCATCGAGTTCGCGCGCAACGTCTGCGACCTCGCCGGCGCGAACAGCACCGAGTTCGACCCGGAGACGCCGCACCCTGTGGTCGCCTTGATCACCGAGTGGCTGGACCGCACCGGCCGCATCGAACGGCGCAACGAAACCTCCGACCTCGGCGGCACCATGCGCCTGGGGGCGCAGAAATGCCCGGTGGAGAAGGGCACGCTGGCCTTCCAGATCTACGGGCTGGAAGTGAATGAAAGGCATCGCCATCGCTACGAAGTAAACAACGTCTACGTGCCGCAGCTCGAAGCGCGGGGCTACAAGGTATCGGCGCGCACGCCGAGCGAGAACCTGCCGGAAATGATGGAACTGCCGGGGCATCCGTTCTTTTTCGGGGTCCAGTTCCACCCGGAATTCACCTCCACGCCTCGCGGCGGACACCCGTTGTTCAAGGCTTTCGTCGATGCCGCCATCCGCTACCGCTCCGGTGCGAAGCGCGCCTCGCCTGACGGAAAGCTTTCGGTCGTTGCCGCATGAAGCTGTGCGGCTTCGAAGCCGGCCTCGACAGGCCGCTTTTTCTCATTGCGGGTCCGGACACGCTGGAAAGCGAGCAGTTGTGCCTGGAGGTGGCGGGGCACCTGAAGGAAATCACCGGCAAGCTCGGCATGCCCTACGTCTTCAAGGGCTCGTTCGACAAGGCGAACCGGACTTCGGGCAAGAGCTATCGGGGTCCGGGCATGGCAGATGGTTTAAAAATACTTTCTGCCATAAAAAAACAAATTCAAGTGCCTGTCCTCACGGATGTCCACGAGGACACGCCGCTGGCCGAAGTGGCGGCGGTCGTGGATGTCATGCAGACGCCCGCGTTCCTCTGCCGGCAGACCAATTTCATACGCAACGCGGCGAAGCAGGGCAAGCCCCTGAACATCAAGAAGGGGCAGTTCCTGTCGCCCTGGGAAATGAAGAACGTCGTGGACAAGGCGCGCGATACGGGCAACCAGCAGATCATGGTGTGCGAGCGCGGCTTCAGCTTCGGCTACAACAATCTCGTGGTCGACATGCGCGGGCTCGCGGTGATGCGCAATACCGGCTGCCCGGTGGTTTTCGATGCGACGCATTCGGTGCAGCTTCCCGGCGGCCAGGGCACGGCGAGCGGCGGCGAGCGGGCGCACATTCCGGTGCTGGCGCGCGCGGCGGTCGGGGCGGGCGTCTCGGGCGTGTTCATGGAGACGCACCCCAAGCCGGACGAGGCATTGTGCGACGGCCCAAATTCCTGGCCGCTCGCAATGATGGAGGAGCTGCTTGAGACGCTGGTGGCGCTCGACAGCATAGTGAAGAAAAACGAATTTGCCGAGGACAAGGTGAAAAGCGCATGAGCTCGATTGTCGACATCGTTGCAAGAGAGATCCTCGATTCGCGGGGTAATCCCACCGTGGAAGCGGATGTATTGCTGGAATCCGGCGCCATGGGGCGCGCTGCCGTGCCTTCCGGTGCTTCCACCGGCAGCCGCGAGGCGATCGAGCTGCGCGACGACGACCCGAAGCGCTACGGCGGCAAGGGCGTGCTGAAAGCGGTGGAGGCGGTAAACACCGAGATTTCCGAGGCGATCGTCGGCCTGGATGCGTCGGAGCAATCGTTCATCGACAAGACGCTGGTCGACCTGGATGGCACCGACAACA
Source organism: Betaproteobacteria bacterium (assembly GCA_031409355.1). Taxonomy (GTDB): domain Bacteria; phylum Pseudomonadota; class Gammaproteobacteria; order Burkholderiales; family SG8-39; genus RBG-16-66-20. Next base: position 3,732 of record JANNXB010000333.1, read on the forward strand.
AGTCGCGCCTGGGGGCCAACGCGCTGCTGGCTGTCTCGATGGCCGCGGCCAAGGCCGCGGCCGAGGAATCCGGCCTGCCGCTGTACCGCTATTTCGGCGGCTCGGGCCCGATGCAGATGCCGGTGCCGCTCATGAACGTGGTCAACGGCGGCGCGCACGCCAACAACAACCTGGACATGCAGGAGTTCATGATCGTGCCCGTCGGCATGACCTCGTTCCGCGAGGCACTGCGCTG
>JANNXB010000334.1:0-2286 GCA_031409355.1 Betaproteobacteria bacterium
TCCGACCTCGGCTTGCCGGTCCATGTCGGCGACGCCGAGTCCGCCGCGCACGGCGCCTACGCGCAGATGCACGTGAAGGACGCCCAGAGGAAAAAGCGGGCCGCCTGACAAATCGGGGTCAGAGAAAAATAGGGACAGTCCACGTTTTCTTTGAAGATGTAGCGGAAAACGTGGACTGTCCCTGATTTTTCATGGATACGCTGACTCACGCCCTTTCCGGGGCTCTGCTCGCAAGAGCAACGAATCCGAAGGACGCACCACCCCGTTCTCTGCCGCGGAGAATCGCTGCGGGGTTCTTTTCCTCCGCGGCGCCGGACCTGGATTTCGTCGTTTCCTGGTTCGGGCCGGTTGCGTACATCGAGCTGCACCGCGGGCCGACGCATTCCCTGTTGCTGTTGCCTTTCTGGGCGCTGATCTTTTCGTGGATCCTCGCGAAAATCCTGCGCGAACCCCGGGGCTGGCGTGCGCTCTATGGCGTCACCGCGATGGGCATCGCGCTGCACATCGCCGGCGACTGGATCACCAGCTTCGGCACCATCATGTTCTGGCCGCTGTCGGATGCGCGGCCGGGCCTCGGCAGCACCTTCATCATCGACCTGTGGTTCAGCGGGATCATCCTCGCTGGACTCCTGATTTCGATTTTCTTCAGAAAAACAGGAATTCCATCGATCGCCGCAAGCATCGCCCTGTGCGCCTACGTCGGCTTCGGATGGCTGCAGAAGCAGCGCGCCATCGAATTCGGCCAGCAATACGCGCAGAGCCGCGGCCTGGCGGGCGCGGACGTCACCGCGCACCCGCGCCCGCTATCGCCCTACAACTGGACGGTGTTCGTGAGCGATGCGCGCGAGCACCGCTATGCGCACGTCAATCTCGAGCGCGAAGTGCCGCGCCGTTTCCAACCCGGCGACGGCTTCGTCGCAAAGCTGGATGCGCCGTACCTGCCGGTGGCCGCGGCGCAATGGCAGGTGCGCAGCCGCTACGGCGACAATGACGCCGCAAGGCAAGCCTGGGAATCACCATCGCTCGGGTTCATGCGTTGGTTCGCCGAACGGCCCGCGTTCGACGGCGCGACCAGCAATCCGGACTGCGCCTGGTTCCTCGACCTGCGCTTCGTCAATCCAGGGCGCGACTGGGTGCCGTTTCGTTTCGGCGCGTGCAGGGAAGATGCGCGCTCTTCGACCGGCTCGCCCTGGCGCGCCTACGAGCGCGAGCGCGCGGGCGTGCCGCTGCGCTAGTCGCGGGCCGACAGGGCGGCGGCCTGAAGCGCCAACTCGGGCGCCGGATCATTCAGCCAGACCATGGCGCCGTGCTCGTTGAGCGCGGCGATGACGTGCGGCCGGGGCTTCGGCGGCGCCTGGAACCGGTTGATGATCTCGACGACGTCCGGGTCGGCGAGCAGGCGCTTCAGCCACGCCGGGCGGGGCGTGCGCCGCCTACTTTGCGGACAGGCCCAGCCGCTCCCAGATCTCGGTGGTGAGCGCGGCCTGGTTCAGGGTGTAGAAGTGCAGGCCCGGCGCGCCTGCGGCGAGCAGCTTCTCGCACATCGCGCTGACCACGTCCAGGCCGAAGGCACGGATCGAGGCGCTGTCGTCGTGGAAGCCCTCGAGCTTCAGGCGCATCCAGCGCGGGATCTCCGCGCCGCAGGTGTCCGAGAAGCGCGCGAGCTGCGAATAGTTGCCGATCGGCATGATGCCCGGCACGATCGGGATGCGGATGCCCGCGGCCGTGCATTCGTCGACGAAGCGGAAATAGGCGTCGGCGTTGTAGAAGTACTGCGTGATCGCCGCGTTGGCGCCGGCGTCGACCTTCTTCCTGAAGTTTTTCACCTCGTCGGCGGCGTAGCGCGTCTGCGGGTGGTATTCGGGGTAGCAGCCGACCTCGATATTGAACCAGTCGCCGGTTCGCTCGCGGATGAACGCCACCAGCTCGCTCGCGTAGCGCAGCTCGCCCGCCATCGCCACGCCCGAGGGCAGGTCGCCGCGCAGCGCGACGATGTGGCGGATGCCGCTCGCCTTGTACTGGTCGAGGATTCCGGCGATCTCGGCGCGCGTCGAGGCCACGCACGATATGTGCGGCGCCGCCTCGAGCCCGTCGTTGCGGATCTGCAGGACGGTATCCAGCGTGCCGGCCTGCGTCGAGCCGCCGGCGCCGAAGGTGACCGAGAAGAACTTGGGTTTCAGGCGCGCGAGTTCCTGCCAGGTGGCGCGCAGCTTTTCCTTGCCTGCGGGCGTGCGTGGCGGGAAGAACTCGAAGCTGTAGGTGCGGCCGCTCATGGCGCCGCCCTCG
>JANNXB010000335.1:0-5869 GCA_031409355.1 Betaproteobacteria bacterium
GATCGGTCCGAGCATTCTGGTGGTGCTGCTCTTTACCGCCGTCATTCTCTACTACAGCTTCAAGCTGAATATCCGCGGCGACCCGCGCAGCGCCCTGCTGAGCTGGCCGCAGCTGCTCGCCAGTCTTTCGGACCTGGCGCCAACGCTGGCCTTGATCGGTCTCGTGCTGGGCACCATCTACGCCGGCTGGGCCACGCCGACCGAATCGGCCGCGCTCGGTGTGGCCGGTGCGCTGGCCCTCGCCGCGGTGGACGGCAAGCTGCGCTGGCAGATGCTGGCCGAATCGATGCACGCCACGGCGCGCACCACCTCGATGATCGCGCTGATCCTGTTTGGCGCGTATTTCCTGAACCACGTGCTGTCGTCGTTGGGCATCCCGCAGATGCTGGCCAAGTTCCTCACCGAACTGCCGGTGCCCGGCTGGGTGCTGATGCTGCTCATCGTGGGCTTCTACCTCGCGCTGGGCACCTTCATGGAAGGCATGTCGATGATCGTGACGACGCTGCCGCTGCTGTTCCCGGTGGTCAAGGCGCTCGGCTACGACCCGATCTGGTTCGGCGTCATCGTCACCATGCTGGTGGAGATCGCGCTCATCAGCCCGCCCGACGGCACCGTGCTCTACGTGCTGCAGGGGATGCGGGGAACCCCGGGCCCCATCACCGACGTATTCCGCGGCGTGATTCCGTTCATCCTTGTCTACGTGCTGGCGATCGTGGTGCTGATGGCAATCCCGGAACTCGCGCTTTGGCTGCCGCGGGTGGCCATGTAGTGGCCTCCACCAGCGTTCCGTCAGCGCCGTCCATGACCGCCCAGGCGACGGTGTTCCCGATCCTGATCTCGCTCGGCTTCTGCCACCTGCTGAACGACCTGATGCAGTCGCTGATCCCGGCGCTGTATCCGATGCTCAAGGCGCAGCTGCAGCTGGACTTCACCCAGATCGGCTTGATCACGCTCGCGTTCCAGCTCACCGCCTCGCTGCTGCAGCCGACCATCGGCATCTACACCGACCGCAAGCCGCAGCCGTATTCGCTCGCGATCGGCATGGGCTCGACGCTGCTCGGCCTGATCCTGCTCTCGGTGGCGAGCGACTACGCAACGGTGCTGATTGCCGCGGCGCTGGTCGGCACCGGTTCGGCAGTATTCCATCCGGAAGCTTCGCGCGTCGCGCGGCTGGCCTCCGGCGGGCGCTACGGCGTGGCGCAGGCGCTGTTCCAGGTCGGCGGCAACCTCGGCAGCGCCGCCGGGCCGCTGCTGGCCGCGTTCATCGTCCTGCCGCGAGGGCAGGGCGCGATCGCGTGGGTTTCGATCGCCGCGCTCATCGCGATGACTGTACTGACGCGGGTGGGCATGTGGTACGCGGCCAGGCTGCGGCCGGCGAACGCCGCGCCGCGCGCGGCGGCGGCCGTGGCGCCGGTGGCAAATGCGCGGGTGATTTTCTTCGTCTTCGTTCTGATGCTGCTGGTGTTCTCGAAGAACGTCTACAGCTCCGGCCTGACCTCGTTCTTCACGTTCTACCTGATCGAGCGGTTCCAGCTCCCGGTGCAGGACGCGCAGGTGCAGCTGTTCATCTACATGGCCGCGGTCGCCGCCGGCACGCTCGCGGGCGGCGCCATCTCGGACCGCATCGGTCGCCGGCCGATGATCTGGATCTCGATCCTCGGCGCCTTGCCGTTCACGCTCGCGCTGCCGTATGCGAATCTCTTCTGGACCGCGGTGCTGACGATCATCATCGGCCTGCTGATGGCTTCAGCGTTCCCCGCGATCCTGGTCTACGCGCACGAACTCCTGCCGGGCCGGGTGGGACTGGTGTCGGGCGTGTTCTTCGGCTTCGCGTTCGGTCTGGGCGGCCTCGGCGCCGCGGTCATGGGGAGCATTGCCGACGCGCATGGTATTGCCTTTGTCTACCAGCTCTGCTCCTACCTGCCCGCGATCGGGCTGGTGGCGTGGCTGCTACCCAACCTGGAACGCAAGCGCTAGAACACCGCGAGCTGGCTGTTTTTCAGGTCGGTGACCAGCATCGAGCCCGGTGAGTGCGTGATGCAGAAATCGGGCTTCATCGCCGCCACCACCGCTTGAGGCGTGACGCCGCAGGCCCAGAACAGCGGCAGCTCATCGGCGGGCACCTCGACCGCGTCGCCCCAATCGGGCTTCGAGAGGTCGCGGATGCCGATCTGCTCCGGCAGGCCGATGTGCACCGGCGCGCCGTGCACCCCCGGGAAACGCGAGGTGATTTGCACCGCGCGGATCGCGTCGGCCGGCTTGAAGGAGCGCATCGATACCACCAGCGGGCCATGGAACGGGCCGGCCGGCGCAGTCGGAATGGAGGTGCGGAACATCGGCACGTTCTTGCCCTGCGTCATGTGGTGCATCGTCAGGCCGTCTTCCAGCAGCGCCCACTCGAAGGAAAACGAGCAGCCGAGGATGAAGGTGACGAGGTCGTCGCGCCACAGGTGGCGGATGTCGGTCGGTTCTTCCACCAGCGCGCCATCTCGGAACACGCGGTAGCGCGGCACGTCGCTGCGCATGTCGATGTCCGCGCCGAGGGCCGGCAGCGCCGGATCGCCCGGCGCACCGACCGCGAGCACGGGGCAGGGCTTGGGATTCAACTGGCAAAAGCGCAGGAAGTCGGAGGCCAGCGCCTGCGGCAGGATCGCCACGTTGCCCTGCACGCAACCCGGCGCGAGACCCGAGGTGTGGCCGGTGATCGCACCGCGGCGGATGCGCTGGCGAACTTCTTGCGGGCTCATTTGCTTCCTATTCTAACCAGCACCGCGCGACCGACATCGGCGACGGGCCCATCGAGAATCCAGGCGTCAAGGCCGGGCAGGGCGACCGCAATGAGCGTCTCGCCGGGCGCTGCGCGTGCCGGGCTTGTACTGGAAACGATTTCGGCGTTCGCGCTGAACCTGCCTCGGCGCGTCATCACATTGAACACCTTGACCGGACCATCAAGCAGCCGGCAACTCGTCTGCCAATCGCCGCGAAACGCGAACGGCGCCTGCAATGGCTCGACGCGATTGATCGTCTTCCTGCCGGCTTCATCCACGCAGGTGAGCTCGACGCCCTTGCCCTCGATCACCATGAACTGCCGGTCGAGCCCGGGAAGGTCGGAGAATGGGCAATCAACGCGGATGTCGGTGTGGCCGACCTGCCAGAGCACGCTCTCAAAACCGGCGCCCTGCGGAAAATCCGCGATCGTGTACGAAACGCCGAGGCCGTTTTTCCAAGGCTGTGCCTGGTGCTGTGCGGCGGGGAGGTGAATCACGCGCCGTCCAGGGCGAAGACCCGCCACTCGCCGGGCACCCCTTTCAGGACGTGGTTGCCGCGATCCAAAAATCGAAGGCCCGAGCCGGCAACCAGGTCCTTTACCGTACTCGATACGACGACCTGCCCGGCGCTCGCAATCGCGGCCACGCGCGCGCCGATGTGTACCGCAAGGCCGGAGAGTTTCTCTCCCATGACTTCGCATTCGCCGGTGTGCAGGCCTGCCCGCACGTCGAGGCCAAGGCTGCGGGCGCCATGGATGATGGCAGCCGCGCAACGCACCCCGCGCGCCGGACCGTCGAAACTCGTCAGGAAGCCGTCGCCTGCGGTGTCGATTTCGCGGCCACGGAACTCGGAGAGATTCTTGCGTACCATCGCGTGATGCTGTTCGAGCAGCTCGCGCCAGCGGCGGTCGCCCAGCGCGGCGGCGCGTTCGGTCGAGCCTGAGATATCGGTGAACAGGAGCGTGGCGAGGACACGGTCCGGTTCGGAATCGTGGCGGGATCCCGTCAGGAATTCCTCGATTTCATCGATCACGGTATCGCTGTCGCCCGCGGTCCAGGCATGATCTTCGCCGGGCATTTCGCGCATGCGCGCGCCGAGTATCTGCTCGGCGAGGTACTTTCCCTGGCCGACGTGCGTCAGGCGGTCGCCGCTACGGTGCAGTATCAACGTCGGCACGCGCACTGCCGGCAGGATCGGGCGCACGTCGATTTCGCGGTTCATGCGCATGATGTCCACCACCGCGCCGGGGCTGGCGGCCTGCCTGAGGTAGTTGGCAAAGCCCTCTCGGGCGGCGGGATCGTTGGCAATGCTCGGCGCGAATATGTCGATCGCCGCGGGTCCGCCCCATTCCCGCTCCAGCCGCTGGATGAACGCATCGAATTCCTCCGGATGCATGCCGTAAGGGTGATCCGGCGTGCGCACGCGCCGGGCATAGGAGCCGTACATGATCAGCGCCGTCGTCCGCTCCGGATAGGTCGCCGAAAACAGGATCGACATCGGGCCGCCTTCCGAGTAGCCGAAGAGGGCGGCCTTTTCCGAGCCTGCGGCATCCATGACTGCGCGGACATCGTCCATGCGCTCTTCCAGCGTGCCGATTTTCACCCGGTCGGAAAGTCCCGTGCCGCGCTTGTCGAGGCGGATCAGGCGGCAAAAGGAACTCAGGCGCTGCAGCAGGCGCGTCCGCACCGGGCTGTCCCAGTCGGCGTCGAGGTGCGACATGAAGCCCGGAACGAGAACAACATCTATCGGGCCGGTTCCCGTGACCTGGTAGGCGATGTGCACGTCGCCGCTCTTGGCGTAGCGGGTCTCGGGTTTCATGGGCCGATGGTACGCTGAAGTTAGAATCAACCCCATGCCCCGCATCGATCCCTCGCGTTTGCTCTCCGACCTTCGCCACCTGCGCAGCATCGGCGCGCAAGGCATCGGCGTGGTTCGCCCCGCGTTCAGCCCGAAAGACATGGAGGCGCGGCGCTGGCTCAAGTCGCGCTATGAGGATGCCGGGCTGGAGGCGACGATCGACGGCGTGGGCAATGTGCTCGGCCGTTCGCGGCAGAAGGGCAAGGCGCTGCTGATCGGATCGCATTCAGACACCCAGCCGACGGGCGGCTGGCTGGATGGCGCGCTCGGGGTGGTCTACGCGCTCGAAGTGGCGCGCGCGCTTGCGGCGGATGGCGAGACGCGCTCGCTTCCCGTGGACACAGTGTCCTTCCAGGACGAGGAGTCGCGCTTCGTCGGCTGCCTCGGCAGCCGTTCGCTGACGGGGACGCTGTCTGCGGAAATCGAGCGGGACGCGGTGGACAACGGCGGCGTGAAGTTGGCGGACGCGGTCAGGGCAGCGGGCTTGGCCGATGCGCCGCGCTTGCGCTTGGAGGCCGGGCGCTACGCCGGATTCGTGGAAGCGCACATCGAGCAGGGCCCGGACCTGGAAGATACCGGGCGCAAGATCGGGGTCGTCTCGGGGATCGTCGGGCTGCGCGGCATCCGCTTCACGTTCCGCGGCCAGCAGAACCATGCCGGCACCACGATGATGGCCCGGCGCAAGGATGCCGCGACCGTGCTTTATGAACTCGCGCACCGCATCAACCAGGAATTTCCCAAGGTCGCGGGCCCGCGCACGGTTTGGACCATGGGCCGGCTCAAGGTCGAACCAAACGCCACCTCTATCGTGCCGGGCTATGCCGACCTGGACCTGCAGTTCCGCGACGCTTCGGAAGCGCCGCTGGAGGCGTTCGAGAAAGTGGTTGCCCGGCTCGTCGCGGAGATGAACGCGCGTGACGGGGGTAGCGGCGCCACCATCGAGGCGACGCCGGCACGCACGCCGATTCCTCCGACGCGCATGGATCCGGGATTGCAGGAACACATCGCGCGCGCCGCCGAGCTCCACGCGCCGGGAAAGTGGCAGCACATGCCGAGCGGCGCCTTCCACGATGCCGGATTCATGTCGGCGGCGCTGCCTTCCGCCATGCTCTTCATTCCGTCCATCGGCGGCATCAGCCACGACTTCGCCGAGAACAGCCGCGACGAGGACATCGTGCTCGGCTGCCAGGTCCTTGCCGACGCGTCCGCTTCGATTCTCACCGAGGCCAACGCGCGCACCTGA